>JBFEXN010000006.1:0-20943 GCA_041562655.1 Sulfurimonadaceae bacterium | reverse complement strand
TTATGGTCTTTTGTAGTTTTTTGTAGATTGTTTAGGTCAATCCAGTATCCGGAGCCACTTTAATTAAAACCCAAAAAACATTGACTTTCAACAAGAAACCTTATCATTCGGTGTCATATCGGTGTCGTTTAGTGACATACTTTCATTAAAAAAACCACTCTTTTATTGTCAGTACGCTTTATACATCAAGCACATACAGACAATAACATCATAATGTATCAGCTTTCAAAACTCTTCACTATCTTTAAATCTGCAATCGTCTACATCCCTTTTATAACGCATCAAGCATAAGCTTAATATACTTCTTAAAATATGGAGTTAAGAAGAAGATGACGGATAATCAAGAAAACATCAATGAGATCCAGAGCACTTTTGCCCTGGACAATCTAAAAAGTGATCGGATTATGCTGTACCTGATTGCCCTGCACTGGTTTATCTCTTCAGCGGTGACGTCCATTCAATATGGGACTTTTCTGTTTGGTTTTTTGAGCGGGGGAATCATTTTTCTTCTCACTCTTTTGGCCTACAGACGTTATCGCGGACAAAAAGAGTTTGACATTATCATCGGTATAGCCTTGATGCTCTTTTCCACCGTTTTTATACAACAGCATCTTGGACGCATTGAGATGCACTTTCATATTTTTGTCGCTATCGCTTTTTTAACTATTTATAAGACTCATCACGGGCTCGTAGCAGCCGTTGTAACGACTACTCTTCATCATTTCCTGTTTAACTACTTGCAGATGCACGAAATCACTTTGTTCGGCAACCCTATATATATATTCAACTACGGCTGCGGGTATGACATCGTACTGCTGCATACCGTGTTTGTCCTGTTTGAAGCATCCGTCATATTTTACTTTATCAATAATGCCAATAAACACTACATTAAACTTATATTGGCAGAACAAAAATACAAGGACATAACTGAAAACCTTGAGCACACAGTTGAAAAAAGAACCGCTGAACTAAAGCAGCTCAACAGTGTTTTTAACGAAGCACAACAGATAACACATCTTGGGAACTGGGAGTGGAACATAGAAGACAACTCCCTGAACTGGAGTGACGAGATATACCGTATTTTTGGTCTTGAACCAAGGTCCACCTTACCTACTTACGACAAATTCATCTCCTTTGTTCATCCCGATGACAGAGAGACCATCAATACAAACATTGATAAGGCACTTAAAGAGCACACCCCTTATTCTGTCATTCACAGGATCATCACACATGACAATGTACTTAAATATGTCCAAGAACGTGGTCATGCTAAATATGACCAAAACCATACTCCGATACAAATGATCGGTACGGTTCAAGACATCACCAGTGAGGTCAAGGCTCAAGAAGAACTGAAAAGGAGTGAGGACAAGTTCAAAGTCTTGACAGAGAACAGTTATACCGGCATATTTGTTCACAAAAACAAGATCTTATATACCAACCCCCAATTTGAGAAGATGACAGGCTACAGCAGTCAAGAGCTTAAACGCATGGATCTATTGGATATTTTTATGCTTGAGGAAAACAAAGAAGAACTAGCCTCTATCCTGAAACGACGGCGTAAAGGAGAAGCCTTCACAACCGAATATGAGAACATTCAGATGCGCTGCAAAGATGGCAGTATCAAATTTGTCAATGCCTATTCCATGACAATAGAGTACGAAGGTGAATTTGTCGCACTCAGCAATATATTTGATGTCACAGATACGAAAAAGACTTCTGAACAGCTGCAGGCGCTTTCACAAATCGCCGAACAGACTGATGATATCATCAAAATGACAGACCCTGAGGGTATTCTTACTTATGTCAATGATGCTTTTGTCGCACATAGTGGTTATATGCGTCATGAGATCATAGGAAAAAGATCAAACTTTATGAAATCCGGAAAACATGACAAGAAGTTTTACGAAAACCTTTGGAGTACCATTACACAGGGACATCCTTTTAAAGACCTCTTCATCAACCGAAAAAAGGATGGCTCACTCTATTATGAACAGGAAACGATCACACCTATTGTCAATGAGATGAACCAGATAACAGCGTATGTTTCCACCGGCAAGGATATAAGTGAGCGTATTGAGATGGAGAAAAGGCTTGCGCTTCTTGCTTCTACGGATACCTTGACCGGTATTTACAATCGCCGCAAGTTTGAAGAGATCTTTGCTACGGAACTAGCTCGTACCAAGCGCCATTCAAACCCCTTGGCTCTCATTATGCTTGATATCGATCATTTTAAGGCTATAAATGACACCTATGGACATGATATCGGAGATCATGTGATAAAAAGTGTCGTCGATGTCATACAGTTTAATCTACGCAGTACGGATGTATTCGCACGATGGGGAGGAGAAGAGTTTATTATCCTTGCTCCTGAGACAACGGAAGAACAAGTCAAGGTATTGGGAGAAAAACTACGTCATGCCATTGAAGAGTATGATTTTGGTGATGCCGGAAAAGTGACGGCAAGTTTCGGACTGAGTGTCAATACAAAAGACGCCTCAAGCGCTCAGATGATAAAACAAGCCGATGACGCGATGTATAAGGCCAAGCAAAACGGCAGAAACATGGTCGTCTTCAACGCATAAACATCTTACAGACACTCCGATAAAGCGCTTAGTGATCCATCTGTGAAAGTTCTATCACGAAGGAGACACCATCATCTTTATTGATGGCAGATATCTTGCCGTGAAGATGATCTTCAATAATCATCTTTGACATATACAGTCCAAGCCCCGTTCCGTTTAAGGAACCTTTCGTCGTATAATACGGCCCAAATATCTTCTCTATGATCCCTTGATCAATACCACCGGCATTGTCATAGACTTCCAGATAGAACCTTTCCTGGTCTTGATATGTCTTTATCTCTACTCTTTTCTCTTCAATCTCCTTCCCATCAAAGGCTTCTTTCGCGTTTTGGATTAGATTGATAAGTACTTGTTTTAACTCATTGGGATAGCTTGACAATTCCGTATTGCCTTGATACTGTTTTATCACAGAGATATTATGAGCTTTAAGTAGAGGCTGTATGATGGCAAGTGAGCCTTCTGCTACCGCTTCAAGTGTTGTCACCTGCTTCTCTTTCTCCTCTTGGAGGAAAGCTCGAAAATCGTCGATCGTCTTTGAGAGGTGCTGGGTATATGATGATATGTTCCCTAGCTCTGTCTCTAAGTGTTGATCATTGATCGTCCCCAAGATCCGTTTCATCTCCAGGGCACCTACCGTTGCTGCGATTGCTGATAATGGCTGTCTCCATTGATGTGCGATCATCGCTATCATCTCTCCCATCTGTGCATGTTTCGCTTGTTTAAAAAGCTGCTGCTCTTTCTCTTTTGCTTCATATTCAAGTCTTTTCTGCTCAGTGATGTCGTGATAAACACCCAGAATGCCTATAATCTTATCATCCATATCCCTCAAAGGGACTTTTGATGTCATCAGATGAATAACACTGCCGTCCTCTTTGGGCTGTTCCTCTTCATATTGAAGTCGAGGTATTCCGCTGGCGATGACAGCGGCATCGTCATCCCTAAACCTCTTCGCATCCCTCTTCCATGTCATCTCATAATCAGTCTTTCCTATGATCTCCGACACGGAGTTGAGTTGAGCATCCATAACAAATGACTCGTTTGCGCCCATAAAGACACCTTCCATATCTTTCCAAAATATCCGTACAGGAACAAGATTTATAATCTTTTGCAAAAAATCATGCTGAGCCTTGAGCGATTTCCTTGACACAGCAAGGTCCTTCGTCTGTTTACGAAAGACAGAGATACTCCATATAAAGAAAGATATCAGCAGCAAGATGACCAATGTAATGATCAGGATCAATATATTAAACCCCCTTTGGGCTTCTTGATCAAAATCATGAATCGAGGACTCCATAAGTTTTTCAATGCGTTCTAAGCTCTGCGTATACAACCTCTTGTTTTGATTGTATTCCCGGCTTGAGAGGATTGCTTGAGCCTGTGCGAATTGGGACTTCTTGATAAGTGCGATTAACCTTTCTTCTAAAACGATCAATGTCCTATTGACCTTCTCGATCTGATTCAAATACTCTATCATCTCAGGAAAGGCTTCTTTGGCTTTCAAAATCGAATCCTCCAGGTCCTCGACGGCTTCATAATAGCGTTCTATCCACTCTAATGAACCCGAATAGGCCGCCATGCTTACCGACATGGTCAAGACCTCATCATAATATCGAATATCTTGAGCAAAGGATATCATCTTGTCCGAGTTCTTATGGAATGTAAATAGATCGCCCTTATGTTCGTTCAGTAAGAGTAACGAACCTAACAACCCGACCACTACTATGAATCCAAGTATCACAATTTGCTTTTTCAAAAGATTTTCCCAACTCCATTTTTCATATTATTATCTTCTACGATCCTATTTACCGCTCATCTTAATCTCACCAAAGTAAGTAAATCCGGGGCAATCAAGACTAAGACCTATACTTCTTGTAAAAGTACTCAAACTCATCCGCAGGCAATGGCTTTGAGCAGTAGTACCCCTGATAGGCATCACAACCAATGCGTTGCAGATACTCGACCTGCTCTTTTTGCTCTACCCCCTCTGCAATGACATCTATACCCAGCGTCTGCCCCATCTTGACGATAGTCTCGATAAAGACTGCACCCTTAGGCTTATCAAAGTCATCCAAAAATGCCTTGTCGATCTTAAGATGGTCAATAGGAAACTCTTTAAGATAAGACAGAGATGAATAACCCGTTCCAAAATCATCAAGAGAAATCGATATCCCCAGAGAATGGATAAAGTCCAATAGTTTAAGACTCTGTTGATTTTGCTCCAGAAACAGATATTCCGTGATCTCAAAATCTATCATCGAAGTATCCGCATTGGTCTGCTCCAACAGCTTCATCAGTCTACTCTCGAAATCCACACTCATAAGCTGTTGCGTGGCTATGTTGACAGAGACGCATATGTTGAGTCCTTCAGCTTTCCATCTGGCCTGCTGGTTCAGAGCCTCTTCCAAGACCCAGTTACCCAGCTCGATAATAAAACCGTTCTCCTCGGCAAGAGGAATAAAGACACCCGGAGAGACCATGCCTTTTGTGGGACTTATCCAACGGATCAAGGCTTCAACACCTATCACTCTGCCCGACTTAATATCTGTCTTTGGCTGATAATACAGGACATACTCTTTTTGTCTGAGGGCTTCACGCATAGACTTGTCAAGCGCTATGTTCTCTTGTACTTTTGCATTCAGCTCTTCCGTATAGAAGTGATATTGCGCACGTCCTTTTGCCTTTGCCTCATACATAGCGATGTCTGCATGCTGCATCAAGGAGATGACATCCTCACCGTCTTTTGGATAAAAAGCGATCCCCATACTACTTGTGATCTCGATGGGGTAAGTCTGTATCACCAATGGGATATTCAAATGTTCCTGTATCCTCTCGATGATGTTTATCAACTCGATCAGCGAACTATACCGCTGCAAGACGATGACAAACTCATCACCGCCGACACGTGCGACAAAATCATTAGAACGCAGCACCTCGTGGATAAGGGAAGCAACCCCCTTTAAAAGCTCATCACCGACCTGATGTCCCAGGGAGTCATTGACATCTTTAAAATGATCAAGGTCCAAAAATATAAAAGCGAACTCGTTTCCCGCCCGCTCCGAATCGGCGATCAGTCGTCCGAGAAACTCGTTCAGGGCATTACGATTTGCCAGTCCACTTAATTCATCTGTACGCGCGATCTCGTACAACTCTTTTTGTTCAGCTTCCAACCTGGTAAACGTCTGGACCATAGAGGAGCGTATTGATTCGAGTTCTTTCACGCCGAACGCCTTTGGAATCATGCTCTGATAGTAGGCATATTGACGAAGTTTTTCCATAGGTTTCATAATATAATGCCGCAAAAGTGACCATATCAAAGACAAGACCAGCAAAGGAAGCAGGCCAAACGAGATGAAAAAATTCACCTTATTCTCTTCAAAGTATGAGACGATCTCTTTGTGATCAAGTATGAACAAAAGCTCGAACTCGTACGGTGTCTCTCCTTCGTAGAAACGTATGACAGTTTCCATACCCAGCTTTTCCAACAACTCATCATACGATTTCAGACCGGTGCTCTTGGAGAGTGAATATTTTGAAGGAGCACGCTTATAATATCTGTCCGTCGTAAAAATGACATTGTTCGTGTCCAGGATGACAATGGCCTTGACAAAATCGTTATGCGATACAGCCCGTTCCATCAGAGAACGAAAGGACTTGATCTTCTTCCTATTTTTGATGTTCTTAGACAGGACATAACTCATCTCGGACATATCGTTTTGTATACTTTTCAAGATGACGATGGCTGTCTTCTCTCGCTGTTGGAAGTAATAAACCGCAAATATCGTGTACAAGAAAGCAAATAAGGACAAAAAGACAACAAAAGAGAAGGTTCTTATAGTCAGTTTCATATCACATCAGATCTCTCGTGGGAAAGCTTCCTTCTTGCATACGCTGTTTCAACTCTGAAGAGAGTTCTTTGTTTATCCAGATGATATCAGCAAGGGAGGCTATAAAATCCTCATAACTAAGCTCAAGCATATAAGGTTTAATGACCTCATAAAACTCTTTTGGATCATTTTCAAGAACAAGCAACGCATCATCGACAAGCTTTTTCAGCGCGACAAACTGCTCTCTATGCTGCTGAAAGACCCGCTCTGTCGTAAACAGTGCGTCAACGACCAAAAGCTCAAGACCGTCTTTGGTAGAAGCGATCTCCGTGAAACCGTGTTTCTTCAAATCGCTGTCATAAGGGATATAGGTCACGACAACGGTGTCTCTTTTCATCTGTTTGACGTGCAATGTCGAGATGCTCGCCTGATCCATGTTCATATAACTGATCTTCTTCTCTTGTAAGCCATATCTTGCAAGAAAGTCCTCCAGGACTGTCTTATTGACAGAGTCTAACTCCAAATACACATCGATGGGTTCTTGGGTGTTTTTCAAGTCCTCAATGGAAGTGTTACTCATAATGATATCTCCGCCGTAGGAACGGTCGAACATCATGATCGGCATCAAAGAGGGATCTTTTTTTACCAGTACATTATACTCATACTGTGTCCCTACATAGGCATCGGAATTCCCTGCCTCATACAGATACATGTTCTCACTCAATGAACTGACATTGAGCAGTTTGATGTTCAAAGGTTCCAGCCACCCCTTCTCTTTCGCATAAAAAAGCGGTGTATATCCTATCCATGTCGTTGCAGATATCTTAAGTCTCGGCTCCGTAGACGAACAAGAGTTCAACGAAAACATCAAGACAACAGAGAGTAAAAACCATTTTAGCATCGTAAATCCTTCGGATTGTGTTGATATGTTCTGAACATTAATCATTTCAATACATTATAATAGCTAAAAACTCATAATTAAATAAAACCTGTGATGATTTTTACCTATGCCCTGTATGCAAATGCGTTTTTACTAGAATTTAGATAGAATAATCTCATACAAAAAAACAGACGGTGGGATAATTGAACAGAGTCTATATAGCAAAACAGAAAGTCTTTGATGCAAGGGGAGAACTATTTGCCTATGAGCTTCTCTTTAGAGACTATCAGCATGGTATCAGTACCTTCAAGAGCAATATGCAAGCCACTTCCCACGTTCTTTTTAACACCCTTACCAACATCGATATCAATGAACTGATAAAAGAGAAGCATGCCCTTGCCTTTGTCAACCTTGATGAGGAGTCATTAAGTTCAGGCATTATCGACATCCTAGACAAAAATCGATTTGTTCTGGAGATACTTGAGACGACTGATCTGAGCGAAAAAGTCATCTCAAAGATTGCACAATACCATAAACGAGGCTTCCAGATCGCGATCGATGACTTTGATTGCAGTGCGGAGATGATCAAAAAGTTCACCCCCATATTAAAGTACCTGGATTATATCAAGATGGACGTCTTGATAGCCGAACCCGACAACCTCAAGAATGTCATGACCAAACTAAAGAGTTCCGGTATTAAACTCCTTGCCGAGAAAGTCGAATCCAAAGAGGATTATCAGATGTATCGCGAGATGGGGTTTGACCTGTTTCAGGGATTTTATCTAAGTGAGCCCGAAGTCGTTGAGATCGACCGATATAAGGATGTCACGCGTGTGACCATCATGCAGTTGATCAAGTTGATCAAAGATGACGGTTCTTCTTCTCAGATAGAGCACTATATCAAGCAGCGAACGGACCTCTCCTATAAACTGATTAAGTTTGTCAATCATCAGGAATCATTTGAGACCGAGATCAAGTCCATCATCCAGATCATCACCCTGCTTGGCAGAGACCGCTTACTACGATGGCTGCTTTTATACCTATACGCTGAGATGTCTGACAACCCGGCATCGACGACGATCATGAACATCGCCATAAAAAGGGCTGAGACCATGGAGTCATTCGCTCAAGCAGATGAAAAGGATAAGGCCTATATTGCCGGGATGTTTTCAATGCTTGGGACACTTTTTGATACGGACATGAAAGAGGTGATGAGAAACATTAAGATGGACAAAGACATCACCGACCTTGTACTCGAGAAAAAAGGGAAGTTTTCCGCGAGCTTCAAAAAAGTCGAACATCAAGAGAGAGAATATTTAAAACGTCTTTTGCTGGAAAACGTTGATAAAATAGAGATCATCGATATCATCTATGCCTTGGAGTTAAACGGTATCCATATCGATAAGGACAAGCTCTAAAGTGTAGTGATCCCCGCTTAAACTTCAGATCGGATGAGGGGCACTGATATTTTTGGGAGGACGATGGTGAATTCCGCACCATTGAACGTGTTCGCGACATGAAGGTCCCCACCGACATGTTTGTCGATGATCATCTTCGCCATATACAGCCCCAGGCCGGTACCGTTTTTAGACTTACTGCTAAAATAAGGCTCAAAGATCTTGCCGATGATATCATCTGTTATACCACCGCCATCGTCCTCAACCTTGATCGTTACATTATCACCACCGTTATTGATCTTAATCCATATATTGCGGTCTTCACTTTTTCTTTCCACCAAGACATCGACAGCATTGTTGATGATATTGATGAGAACCTGGACGACTTCATTCGTATAGGTACTTATTATCACCTCTTCATCAAACTCTAATACATGCAGCCTTACCTTGGCTATCTTTAGACGTGCTTCGATGAAATGTTGTACCCGTTCGATCAAGGTGTTGACCGATATCTTTTCCACAGCCTTGTCCGGTTTGAAATAAGTCTGAAAATCATCTATCGTGTCGGAGAGATACACCATCGTATCCGAGATCGTATCCAACATCTTCTCACACTCACTGGGTTCCTCTCCCGCGATCATGCGTTTAAGCTTTTCATTCGTGATCATCAGTGTCGTCGTTGAAAGAGGTTGACGCCATTGATGCGCGATCATACTCATCATCTCCCCCATCGCGGCCAAGCGCGATTGTGTGATCATAAGCCTCTCCTGCTCCGTGATCTGTGCAACCTTCTCGATCACTTTGTTCTCCAAAGAGGCATTAAGTTCTTGTAACTCGTATGTCTTCTGGGCAACCTGTTTTGCCAGCTCTTCATTAAAGCGTGTAAGTTGCTCTTGCTGAGCCGTGATCTCCTGCTCGAAGTCAGTGATCTTCTTCGTATAGGCACGAACAAAAAGACTCGCGATGACCAACCCCAATATCGCGCTGATGATCGCTGTTTCTGAAAGCTCTAGGTCATAAAAAACATTCGCACTCACAACAATGGATAAAGAGATGACACTGATGACGTTCCCTGCGCGTATCCCACCCGTGATATAAGCAGCAAAGACAAGTAGGTAAAACCAGATAATACGAAACTCGTCGTTGGGGACAAATAGAAGTGCCGTGATAAAGTCTATCATAGCAACTGCATACATGAGATAGGCAGCTGGATAATAACGACTTTTTGGACCCCGCAGCCAAAAGATGATAAGGGTCGAACTTAAGACTAAAAAGTAATTTGCGACGGTCTGTATGATACCGAGGGGATTGATCTCAAGCAGACTCAATGTACCAAAGATAAACGTGAACACAGCCATGACCAAAAGAACGGTGTTCAGCACCCTGTATTGAAACTTGAAAAGGACCTCATTCGCTTCAAATGAGTGGCCGCTCTCGAGCAGATTAGTAATAAAGGAAGTCTGTTTTTGCTCCATGCTCACCCTGCCAATCAAAAGGACTATATATTTGAAAGTATACATCCTCAATACTTATTAAACAAGAAATAGCTGTTAAAGGGTCAAAATCATTTTAAAATAGAGATAAAAAATCAGGGGAGACACTACTCTCAGGTTGAGAGTAGCGTTGATTATGCGCTTAAAAGATAAACCGCGCCGAAGGCAGTAGCAGATGCCCCCATAAAAATAGATCCAAACATGAACGATGAGATCAGTTTGATAACAGGTTGGTATGTCCATTTTACAAGTAGGATGATTCCTGAACCCATAAGCGACGGAATAAACGTGTACGCAAGTATCTCGAGTAGCCCGAAGCCTTGGGGGATGTAGATCATCTTGGCTATTAAAACATTAGCAACGAGTAAAACCACGAAATAGATGCTCAGGTAACGAATCGTCTTAAACTCTTCAAAACATTCGGAGACATCCACCTTCTCAGTAACAAGACACTTCATATCAGAGAAATTGGCATCCTTGAGAGATTTTTCTTCGCAAAAGAAGAAAATCAAAAGACTGAAGACAAGTCCGCCCACTATCAATAACATCACTGTACCCATGTGTAGATCCTTTTATGAAAATTTTATAACAAATTATTATATCAGAATATTTTTCAAATATAAGTTTTTTTAATCCTATAGTTACATGGTAATTATATTCAGTCTTCTTTTGACTGAAAGAAGTGCCATGTTTAGTCTATATACTTAAGGGAATATACAAGAACAACTTGATATATTAAATAAAGTTATAATACATTATTTGATGTCTATTATGGTGTATGAAGGTTGTCTACATGGCTAAGCTTGTCAAAAGTCCCCAGATGTTGATCTCACTGTTTGGGTTTATTATGCTAAACATTGCGATTATGAGCAGTGCTTATCTATGTTCCTTGCAGCTTAATACCATTTTTTGGGCCCTTTCCATATCGATAAGCATTACGCTGTTATCCTATTTCATAGTCAAGTATATTATCCGTATCAGCGTTATAGAACCTATGATAAGAAGTGAACGCCGCAGTCAATCCTTCCGAGATATCATTGAGAACAGTTTGAACGAGATCTTCATCTTTGACAAGGAGAGTTTGCATTTCACCTATATCAATCGAGGGGCTAGGCTCAATACCGGCTACTCTCTCAGCGAGATGAAAAAGATGACACCCCTAGATATCAAACCAGAGTTCACTAAAGAACGTTTTCTTCAGACGATTTCTCCTTTGTTAAAGGGTGAAAAAGAGCAGATAACCATCGAGACAACGCACCGCCGTAAAGACGGTACAGATTATGATGTTGATATCCGTCTACAACTCATGGACGTCGATGGCGAAGAGAAATTCGTCGCTATTATCAACGATATCACTGAGCGCAACCAGGCACTGAAAGCAAAAGAAAAGTTTTTCAAGATCTCCATCCATGACTATCTGACCAAGATATATAACAGAAAACGTTTTGATGAACTTTATAAGCAGGAGTTTGAACGTGCTATCAGATACGGTGTGTCCCTTTCGCTTGTACTTTTTGACATCGATGATTTTAAGCAGATCAACGACAACTGTGGTCACAATGTAGGAGATACCGTCTTGCAAGGGTTAGCCGATTATGTGCGTAAGAACCTGAGAGATTCTGATATCTTTGCCCGTTGGGGCGGTGAAGAGTTCGTTATCCTCATGCCGCATGCTGATCTTGATCTGGCCAAACAAAAATCAGAACAGCTACGCGTGGGGATCGAGGCCTTGTCCTTCGTTGACGCAAATTCTGTGACGTGTAGTTTTGGTGTCGTTGAAGTCTTGAAGGATGATACGATCATCACTGCTTTCAAAAGAGCGGATGAAGCCTTGTATCAGGCCAAACACGCTGGAAAGAACACAGTCAGAAGTATATGAGGTCACGACATGAAAGAAAAAACGCTTAGCCTGATGTTTATCTTCCTCTTTAGTTTCATCTATGCCGATGAGAACAACGGAAAAGTCTTGTACACTGAAGCAGAGTGTGCCAAGTGTCACACTCCCGATATCTTTACTCACGAGGATCGAAAGATAAAGAGCTATGAAAAACTAGAGAAACAGGTCAAGTGGTGTGGCTATAAAAACGATGCCCCATGGTTTGATGATGAAGCACTGGACGTTGTCAAGTATCTTAATCACCACTATTATAAATTCCCTACACAAAAGTGAACTACACTGTCCACTATTGTTTCACAATGTTTTATTACAATCAGTCAACTTATTAGGAATTTCATCAGTTAATTTCTAGTAAAATATTATAATAAAAATAAGCTGGAAATATTATGAGTAATATGATTAGATCATTTGGAATAAGACTTATCGTTGTTATGGTCCTGTTGGCACCTTCTATCTATGGCGTCGAAATTGACTGGCTTCATGACTATGACCAAGCCTTAGCCCAGGCAAAACAGGAAAAAAAGGATGTTTATCTCTTCATCGGGGCAGACCGATGCAAGTTCTGCAAAAGGTTTGCGGAAGTGACGCTGTCTGATAAGGATATCATGAAGGCTCTTCACAAAGACTACGTACTTGTCTATCTCTCAAGAGATCAGCATAAAATACCAAGCCGATTTGAGACAAAAGGTGTCCCAAGACACTATTTCTTAACTGCCGACGGAGAGATCTTCCATGAGACCTGGGGCGGAAGAGAGGTAAAAGGTTTTTATGATGTCTTGGACGAAGCGGAGCTTAAAAGAGAGTGGTAAAGAGATAGTATTTTTGAAACGTACATCGGGATGAATACTATCATCCGGATGTTTACCTTAGCTAGATACTAAATTCGGTCACCCAAAGATCATGGATATTACAAAAGCTTAACGCAAACAGTTGCATGCCTTTTGTGTTGACCTCGAAAGTCGAAATGGCTTTTTTATCCTTTGGAGAAAAGACTGTCTCGCCAAGGACCTCTCCCGTGCTTGTCACCAAAGTGTGTTTGACGATGTAGTGCATCTCAGCCATGCCGTGTTTTGTCTCCATCGTAACGCTGTTTCCCTCTACGCTCACGACAGGGGCATGACTTCCGGCCTTGCCTTCCCATCTTCCCGGCTCACTCGCCGAATATGCATAGATGTTTTTTACACTGTTTTCCTTAGCGATGGCAGGGATCGCAGTAGCGGCAAGAAGGCCTGTCGAAGCAAGTAACGATGACTTTATAAAATCTCTACGGTTTTTCATTTTTTTCCTTTAGATACATTTGAATAAGTATATCAATTAAACATCAAGTTTGTCTAAATCCTACGGAAAACTTTTCAAGCTTTAAACTAGGTTTATTCTTCGTTATCGTCTTTGTGGGCATCGATAAACCCGTCTATAAGAAGATTGATGGTCTCAAGCGTGTCTTCATAAGGCGCATACCCTTCTATAAGACGGTGTTCCAAATAGGTATACGCAAAAGTCTCGATATCATCCTTGCGTTTAGTGATCACCTCTTCACCCAGCTTCACCTGAACGTCTATCGCCTGAGAGTCTTCGACTGCTATAGCCTGAACATTGACCACAAAGATATATGCGTCCGTCTTGCCGAAGACAAAACCTGCTTTTGTCAACTTCTGAGTGATCATACTCTTCAGATTGTCTTTTTGCTCAGGAGTCAAAAAATCCGTATCGCTCGCAAAATAAAGATTGAGATTGCGTACATTATCAAGCGTATAGTAAGATTGAGCGAATAGCTGGGCGCTCACTAGAAGGGCTAAAAGCAGTTTTTTCATTATTTCCCTTCCTCTGAGAAAATACTTAGGGCATCATCCAGGTTTTCCAAGTATTCATCTTTTTTCATATAGGCGACCGTCTCTAAAAGGGACTTCTCCGTCAAAGGGTTGAGAAAATACACAGCAGGGATAAGCGGTGCATAAAACTCTTCCGGATAATGCCCCTTGTCCTTGTACTTATCGATGACCACGGCCACAAAAGATTCATTCACCTTGGCTTTGACCGCTGATGACTTCAGTGTCTTTCTCTCAAACTTCTTACACCATGGACAATAATCGCCAACAACAACGACCATCAACAGCTTGTTCTGCTCTTTGGCAGTCGTGAGCGCAGCCTTATAATCCCGTAGATATCCGACTTCAGAAGCAAACTCATCGATCTGTGCTGCGTAAAAGAGTGTGAACATCGTCAATAATGATAGTAATATTTTCATAGATTTCCTTGTTTAATCGGCCTAATTATAAAACAATTTGCTCAAAATCTTATTACATAATAAAAACATCTTCATAATCCCAAGCTATCTTTAAAGAGAGTGTTATAATGGCAGACAATGAATCACGTATATATAACAGACCTCGACCATACTTTTTTACGCAGTGACCTCAGCATCAGCGAGTTTAGCAGACGTGTGTGGAATGAGAAAAGCCGACGTGCCTATCTCTCTATCGCGACCGCTCGCAGCTTTTACTCCGCTTCGACTCTTTTAGACGGCTTTCATATCAATGCACCCATGATCCTTCTAGATGGTTCACTGATCGTCTCTGCTGATAAGAAGATCATCGATACCAAGTTCTTGAACCAGGATATCGCCAATACACTTATAGATGAAGCCATCCAGTTTGCCGGCCTTCATCCCTTTGTCATCGGATTGAAAGATGGCGACCTAAACGAGTCCTTCGACTTTCCTCTTCGACAGACAGAGGTACAAAAACAGCTCCTGCTCAATTTCAAAGATGACCCCAGACTCAGACAGCACAAAAGAGTCTATGCTTCCAAACAGACCTTCAAAGTCGTCTATATGGGTTCAAAAGAGGAGATGTTTCCACTGACCCAGTATCTGCAAGCACGCTTTTCAGACACCTTTGAATTTAAACTCTCGCCGGAAAACTACACGCAGGGGTACTTTTTGACTATCTTGCATCCTCTAGGTGACAAGGCGCACGGCCTGCAAAGGCTAAGCGAACATCTTGACCGGGATCTGAAGGATATTACCGTCTTTGGCGACAGTATCAATGATATAGGGATGTTTCAGCTTGCAGGGACCTCGGTCGCTGTCTCCAATGCCTTGGATGAGGCAAAGGCAATCGCGGATCTTGTCTTAAAACACAGCAACGATGATGACGCAGTGGCGCATTATCTAAACAGTACCCCTGTATAGAAGAAAAGAGACAGATCTTTGGCTTCTGTATGAGTTTGCAAAATATCAGCCATCAAGCTCTGATAGTTTTAC
This sequence comes from Sulfurimonadaceae bacterium, assembly GCA_041562655.1. GTDB lineage: Bacteria > Campylobacterota > Campylobacteria > Campylobacterales > Sulfurimonadaceae. Next base: position 5,605 of record JBFEXN010000006.1, on the reverse strand, counting down.
CTCATAGCTCTGAATGATCTCATCGAGTTCGTTTTGAGCATCTTCCAAACGTTCAAACTTCTCTTCGACCTCATTTTCCTCTTGAGAGACCAGTTTTGAGAGTTCCATCACCCTGGAGCTTTCTCCCGAATTAGACGCGACAATAAGCTCCTCGTGATGAAGTGCTACAAGCTCTTCGAGTTCCATAATCCTGTTTTCAAGTCCCTGCACCTCTTTTTTCAAAGGAGAGCTCAACTGGTTTCTCTCTTGGATCAGTGCAGAACGGAGCTTTTTGTTCTCTTTTTTATTGACCTTGGGAGCGGTTTTGACTTTCTCTACTTCTTCATCCTCATCCCAACCTATCTTCTCCAAGAAAAGGTCATAGCCTCCGTCAAAATACTCAGCTCCGTCTTTTGCAAAGATGATAAGCCTGTCGGCGACGCGACGCAGAAGTTCTTCGGAGTGTGATACGATGATGACAGAGCCTTTAAAGTTCTGAATCGCCTTTGTCAATGCCTCTATCGAATCCATATCCAGGTGATGGGTAGGCTCATCCAGAAACAGAAGGTTCGCCGGATGTGCCAGGATCTGTCCCAGCATTACCCTGCTCTTCTCCCCTCCAGAGAGCAATGAGATCTTTTTATCCGCAGCACTTCCGCTAAACATCATCCCCCCACAGATGCTTCTGACATTCGCAGCGGAGAGTTTCGGGTTCGCACTTTGTATCTCATCCGTGATCGTACTGTTGGGATCGAGTCTGGATATGTTCGTCTGACCAAAATGCCCAGAAAGCGTACTCGGATGATACGAGACCTCCCCGCTTAGCTGCTTCAACTCACCAGCGATAGTGTTTAGAAGTGTTGACTTTCCTGTACCATTCTTCCCAATGATCGCAAGGCACTCCCCTTTTTCAAGTGTAAAAGAGATCTCTTTAAACAGTATCTTCTCGGGTGTATAGCCAAAACTTAGGTCTTTGACATCAAGCAGGACCTTTGCCGGCGTGTCTTGAAAACTAAAGTCAAATCGCAGTGTAGCATCAAATCCAAGATCATCCATCATCTCCATCTTCTCTAACTGTTTGACCTTTGACTGTGCCAGTGCTGCCGTAGAGGCACGAGCCTTGTTCTTGGCAATAAACTCTTCAAGCTCTTTACGTTTTCTATCCTGGGAAGCCTTCTGCTTCTCATAGAGTTCATCATTGCTCTTTAGCTGTTCGTAGAACTTGTGCGTATCACCGGGAATAAGAGTGAGGGAGCGACGTATTATCCCCATGGTATGCGTCGTTATCCCATCCATAAAGTCTCTGTCATGCGTGATCAGGATCACTTCACCCTGGAAAGAGCGCAAAAAAGATTTTAACCAGCGCAACGAAAGGATATCGAGGTAGTTGGTAGGCTCATCCAAAAGCAGCAGGTTCGGTTCCGTTACCAAAAGTTTGGCAAGGTTGATACGGATCTGGTACCCTCCCGAAAACGATAGAGGATCTTTTTCCAGGTCTTCTTGGGCAAACCCCAGACCAAAAAGGATCTTTTCGACCTTATAGACATCATACTGCGCATCTCCCTGCAGGGCAAGAGCTGCCTCTTCACGAAGCGTCGGCTCCGAAAACTCCAGGTGTTGTCTCAAGGCGCCTATTCGATATCCCTTGGGGATGACAATATCTCCTTCATCATAATGCTCTTCACCAAGGATAAGTTTGAACAGTGTCGACTTCCCGCTTCCATTACGGCCGACCAGCCCTACCCTGTTGCCTGAATTGAGCTTGAAGTTCAGGTTAGTAAAAAGTTCTTGTTCACCGAAGCTTTTGGAGATATTTGAAAGTTGTATCATGGGATTCTTTTTTTTGCGTATTATAACAAGTTAGACAGAAGAGATAAGGACTTTAACAAGAGTAGTGATGTATACTTTCATCACTAATAACCCTTAAGCACATCTACCTATCTAAGGATCTACATGTCATCCGTACAAAGTACTATCAAACGTCATAACCACCGTATCCACCCTTGTGAGAGTTCAAAAAAACAAGCCTTACTAAAACACCTGAGCGATCTCTACAGCGACAAGAGCCTCCTGATCGTCAGTTCTGCCAACAAGGGTACGACCGAGATCGAGGATAAAAAGATCACCCTCAGTAACGATGCATCTCTGCAAGAGTTCCCAGATCGTCAATGGGATGTACTTATCAGCTATGACATCCCGGCAAAGGCCGAAGAGTATCTGACACGGTTTAACCATGCGAAAGAGATGGCATTGATCTTGGTGGATGAAAAGGAACAGACGCTTCTGTATCCTATAGAAAAGTTACTTGGAAAGAACATCAAGCAAGAGATCATAAAAGGTTTTGAGCCTAAGACAGAAGAGAAGAAGGCCTTTATCAAGCACCGTCCGACTGAATCACAAAAACGCTCTGCCAAAGATGATGAAGCAAAAAAGAAAAACCAGATCGACAAAGAAAAACAGTTCAGTGCAAAAAAAGAGTGGAATAAAAAACCTTCAGCGCATGACTACCGCAACAAACACACCAATCCGGACAAAAGAGCCCCGCGCACTATCAAGATATCCAAAGAGAAACAGTCCAAAGAGGCTTAGTCCTTCAGCCCGGAACGTCCATGAAAAAATATATCCTCTTTGACAACGACGGTGTACTTGTAGAGACTGAGAAATGGTACTTTACCGCCAATGTCGAGATTCTTAAGACAATGGGAATCGATCTCGATGAAGAACGTTACCGAGAGATAATGATCAACGGACAAAGCGCTTTTTTACTTGCCCAAGAGGCAGGATATGACAGTGACACGGTTGAAAAAGCCCGTGATAGACGTAATGAACTCTATCAACACTATATCCGCACTGAGAATATTGAGATCAAAGGTGTACGTGAGGTGCTCGCTACCCTTAACGAAAAGTATACGATGGGAATCGTGACCTCTGCACGAAGGGAAGACTTTGAACTCATCCATGCCGCACGAGGCATCACTGATCATATGCAGTTTGTTCTATGCAGCGGTGAGTACAAACGCTCCAAACCTCATCCCGACCCTTATCTAAAGGGACTTGAACTCCTAGGCGGCCAAAGACACGAGGCTTTTGTCGTGGAAGATTCACAACGCGGTTTAAATTCGGCGGTCAATGCGGGTATAGACTGTGTTGTCGTTGAAAATCATTTCACTGCTTCACATGACTTTTCAGATGCAAGTCACCGTATCAAAACACTTGAGGAACTGGTCACACTCTTTTGATCGGCTAAGCCTCACTCTTGTCTTTTGGAAAAAAGAGATCTGACATATCTTTTATCTCTTTCTTTGCCTCAAGCATCTCAAGATAAAGATCTTCGACCTTCTTTCTTGCCCACGGTGTCTTTCGTAAGAACTTGAGGCTGGAGTTAATAGAGGGATCATTCCAAAAACAACGTATCTCAACGCGCTCTCGCAGTATCTTCCAGCCATAATGCTCGACCAGGTCTGTGAGTATCATCTTTAAGGTTATCCCGTGAAAGGGGTTGTTTTTGTGTTCTTCGCTCATTATGGCATGGTCCTTTGTAAACAGTGAGGTATTATACTCTCTAGTGACTTTTATACACATCATCCGTTTCACTTAGATATAATAAGCGCATGAGTTATCAACAAGAACTACAGGCCAAATTGGACGCCGTGCGATCTCCATCCCCCGCAACACACTCACGTACTCTTGACACCGCTGCTTTGGAGCAAAAATTGGTACATGAGATAGAGACTGAGCTGGAACTCTCTCAATACGACCTGGATGAGAGTGATATCTTACGCAGTATCAAAATCCTGAATATTCTCAATACCTATCCGAACTCCTTTTCCCATCACAAAGCACTGACAATCCTTTATGCTCTTGCAAAAACCGATGGCATACAGGCAGCAAACCTGTTTAAACTGAGTGACATCGGTACAAAGAAGTTTAAAGAGATCATCAACAATATGGCAAAAGACAAACTACTTATCGCCAACGAGAACAAAGAGATAGAACTGACAACGGAAGGGATGAGCCTTGCAGAACGTATTGGCTTTGATGTCTTTATCTAGGTGGTGTCAGCGATGGGATTCTAACCCATGACCTCCGGATTAGGAATCCGATGCTCTATACAGCTGAGCTACGCCGACAGAAAACGAGAATGGTATTTTAACCAATAAACGATATTTTTACACAACAAAGAGTATAATATTTGTATGAAAAAGTGTATTGGACTTATATTAGCACTTCTGTTACCCTTGTCTGCACAGTCGATCAAGGCTGGTTATGATGTAAGTTTTGGACTTGTCGGAGAGATAGGCAAGGCCGAGATCACCTATTCGCATGACGGGGACAGTTATATTGTGTATGTACATGCCTGGACGACGGGTGTACCGGCATTCTTAACACAAAACAGAGAAGAGGACTATATTTCCCAAGGTCGTATCATCGATGGGGTGTTACGCCCTGATGTCTTTGTAAAACACAGAAAGAACGACCATTACACTAAGAGTAATGTACATGTTTTCGACTATGAAAATCAAAAGATAATGGCCCATTATGCCAAAGAGCAGAAGGTCCATGGCACCCACTTTGATACACAAAAGATGAAAAGCGTTAAAATTGAAACAACAGAGTTTGAACACTCAGAGGATATTTTTCGGTTTTTTACAGAAAACGACCTATTATCACTTTTTTTCAATACCCAGAAGATCTTTCCTTCTCTTAAAGAGGGTGAATCAAGACAGCTTGCTGCGATAGGGTCAAAAAGCCCAAACTGCGAGATAGACATTGAAGTACCAGACCAAGAACAGCGTGAGGAACTAAATGCTATCATGGGGGATATCGATGGTCAACTCATCACTATTGTTCTGCACCAAAACATCTTTCAAAGCGAAAGAGGTGAGCTCCATGTCAATTTTGACCATGACGGTTTTGCCAAAGATGTCCTGCTAAAAGATGTCATCATGTTTGGTGATATACGAGGAAAACGTATCTATCAAGAGCTCAGCCTCAAGTAAACCCGTAACAAAGAATCACTTCAATACTACAATATACACGTACGCGATCAGTTCGTTTATAGTTGTGCGCACCCCTTCACTCGAAGCGTACCATTTACGTGGATCATAATCTTCTGGGGTTAGTGCTATAGATCCGATCTCTACCCGCTCCTTCAAAAACGTATCTTTTTGAGAAAAGGCCTTTTTAAACAACATTAAACTACGACGCGCATGTGGGCCAAGACTTGCAAGGTTAAGAGTCTTCACATCAAACTTGTTCTCATACATCCACTGTTTCAAGGCCAATGCGGAGTGATACGTACGATCTCGTTTGACATCAGGTCCACTGACTGCGATCACATCATTATCCTTCATTCCCATAGCAAGCAGTGACGCTCTGGCCAGGTTCGCATAATCCTTATGCTCCTTAAGATAACTTCCCCTCTCTAGCGGACCACCCGTTGTAATCATCGTCGAATACTGCCCCTCTTTAAATATTTGCAGAGCCTTTTCAAGCGCATAATCAGGCAGCCATCCCTCAACGATTAGAACCCTAGACGAAAGGGGTTCGTTTTTCGATAGAAATGTATTTACCTGTAAAAAGACAAGTATTACTAGGCTCATTGAAACCATCCAAAGCAAAAGCT
>JBFEXN010000005.1:0-22211 GCA_041562655.1 Sulfurimonadaceae bacterium | reverse complement strand
TCAGGAAAAGCCTCTGACAATTTCTCTTTGACATAGAGTTCGACCTTGACATCGTAGTCTGTGACAAGATCAACAGCACTCTTATAGCTGATGCTCTTGGCATGGGTGTAGCCTTCCATGAAAAGCGGGCCTGCAGATCTGGCAATGGTTTTAATGAGGTCATACACCTGGAAGATCCTTTTTGTTAATGATAGCAGATTATAACAGGTCTTACAGGAGCATTACAATCATCCAAAGACAAATACTTACTAATAGTAAGAAATGCATGATACAAAAGAATAAAATAATATGGTAAAAAAATGAAGATATCTTGACCACCAAGGCAGTCAAGATGAGAAGGATTTACAGTTTTTTAAGATAACAGCTAAGCAGGACTATCTTCGTTCCGTTTACACGGCCTTCGATCTGTTCATGATTTCCCGGTACCAGGTGGATGTTCTTGACTGTCGTTCCCTGTTTGGCTGTGAAACCCGCACCTTTGACTACGAGGTCTTTGATAATACTGACCGAGTCACCCGCTTCAAGGATCGTTCCGTTAGCGTCACGTGTCGGTTCACGGTTCTCATCGGTTACACCCTCTTCTGCCCACGCTAGAACATCATCTTCAAGATAAAGCATATCAAGCAGGTCTTGAGGCCAGCCTTCTGATGCAATACGTTTCAACATACGGTATGCAACGACCTTGACCGCATCGACTTCGCTCCACATACTGTCATTCAGACAGTGCCAGTGGTTCGCGTCCATCTTGTCTTTGTCTTCGATCTGCTCTTTACATGTACTACATACCAAAATAGCTTTTTGTGCACTTCCGTCTGAAGGAGAGACTTCCAAAACACTTAGATTATCTGTTGATGTACATAGCTCACATTGAGATCCGCTGCGTGCCATTAGTTCTTGTTCTACACTCATTAATGTTCCTGATGATTAAATTAGACGAATTGTAGCAAGTTAGTGTATAAAAAAAGATTAGAAGGCTGAAAGAGAGGACAAGAGTAAAAACTCTTGCCGTATATTAGATAAAAAGGTTAATATTGAAGTTGTGTCCCGCTTCTTTTAATGCCAAATACGCTCTGAATTTTAGAGCATCATCGCTTCCGACACTTTCAAGACACTCTTTAGCCTTATCGATCATCTCAAGATCAAATAAGGTATAGAAGTAAGCATCATTCGCCTCTTCGTTCTGTTCTGCCAATGTCTCAAAAAGCTTAATACGCTGTTCTGGGATCATATGAATACTGAGTTCTTTAGAGATAGACAGATAATCCGATCTTTTTAGCGCTACTCTATTTAAAAGAGCTAACAGTGATTCGTTCGAGACCTCGAGGGTATTCTCCTCACTGTTGATACGTGCAAGGATGATATAAAGAGCATCTTTCGTCATAAACTCTTGATATTTCTCAATGGCATACATAGGCGCTTGTGCCACATAGTTGATGTAAGCCTTTTGCACGATATCCTGAGAGTATTTCTCGCTCTTTGCGAGTATCTCTTCTGAACTAAGGTCAAGATTCATCATGCGGTTTTTCTGGTTTAACAAGACCAGTTCGTTATCCGCATCAAGGTTGAACTTTTTCAAATCAACGACTTTTCCATCTTTGATGTCGTGGATCGCTTTAAGTGCTGCATTGATCTTGTCATTTTCCGTGACTTGCAGCTCACCTTTTGGCATCATCGCCGTACTTTCTAGGACCTGACCTAAAAGCTTATATCTGTCTGTCTTAAAGGTGTGTGATTCCTGTTTCAAAAGAAGTTCATCGACGATCACGTCAATAAGACTCTCATAATCTTTTTTATAATTACGCAGATTAAAAAAGTTTCTAACCGAGTAATACGTCATGTGAATGACGCTCGCCACGTATAAAACAAATACCGGAAAAAGCACTAATACAGCGATTGGCAATGCCGGAAGATGAATCCCAAAGAAAGAGATCGCCTCCGACTGGTTATATCCCAAGAACTGACTGATATACCAGCCTACAAAGAGCATTAGAGCTAAGGTTCCAAGTGTATATCGTTTTAAATACATAGCCATTCCTTAATCGTAACGTTTATTATTGTGCACTCTTCTCTGCGATCTCACGACAGTCGATACAATATTTTGCGTGAGGTTTCACTTTTAAACGGTGAACTCCGACGCACTCTTCGCACATCTCGCAGATACCATAAGTACCTTCTTTGATTTTAGCCAATGCAAGGTCAATTTCGAATAATTCTAATTCCTGTTGGTGACCGATAGCGTTTTCAACCATATTATCGTTACTTACCGAAGCAAAGTCACCTTCGTCATTCAATTCAAGTTCACGAAGAGCATCCATCTCTTTTTCAACACCAGAGATATTCTTTTCAATCTGTTCTTTACGACTTAAAAGAGTGTCTTTGAAATATTCTATCTCTGTACTGTGCATTTCTTTCATTATCAGTTTTCCTTATTTATGGTACGGATGGTTGTTGTTGATGGCAAATCCACGAAAGATCTGTTCTAATAAAACAGACTTGGCGATCTTATGACTCATCGTCAATTCTGAGAGACTGATCACCTGATCGCACTGCTTTAAAAACTCATCGTCAAAACCATAGGCACCGCCTATGTAAAAATTCACCGTAATTCTATCACTTAAAAGCTTACTGAACTTAAAACTGTCGATTATTTTTCCAGCAGGATGTAGTGCTATGTTATAAGATTTACTTAAATACGGTTCAAAGGCTTGCGTATAAGCAGCTTGTGCAGCAGCTTGCCCTTCGACCTGTGCCTGATGAATTTTTTTATTGAATATTTCAACATCGTTGATAGTCGAATACTTTCCTACCATCTTCTCAAGCTCCTTGTACAAGGGGCTATAGAGAGACTTTTCAGGCTTTGCGATAGAGTAGATGTTAACTTTCATACAAGCCTGATCCTACGACCAAATAGCTCACATTTTCAAAGGTATCACTCAACTTGACACCACCTATTGCAGCCACCTTATGCCTAGACTTTTCTGCTAATAAGTCCAATTTGTCACCGAGTATATTTGTAACATCTTTTGTTGAAGTCTGTTTAAAAGCACCCAGTCCAATATAGTTAAGATCCATACTGTTTGCTCTGTCTATCTCTTCTTCATTGTGTGTTGAGATACCCAAAAGCTTGTCTGGTCCAATAAGTTCACGTATTGTCATGACAGACTTCTCAATATTTTCATCAATACAAAGAAGATCTTCTTGCCCCATATGCACTCCGTCACAAAATGAGATGAGTTCATACTTGTCGTTGACGATCAAAAAACCGTCCCAATGTTTTCTTAATTCTATCAGACTCTTTTTTATCGTCTCGTCGTCAGCATTTTTATTACGATACTGAATGATCTCGGCATTATGTTTTTTGGCAAGTTCGACAAAGTCTTTGAGAGAGAGGTTGCGATCAGAGAGCGTGTCTTGATCACAAAGGGCGTAGAGTTTCATCTATACTGCTTGTATCTCTTTATCCTGAAGCATACACAACATGTCAGAAATCGTCTTTTTCATCTCATTACGATTAACGACCATATCTACAGCACCATGTTCAAGTAAGAACTCTGCACGCTGAAAACCATCAGGAAGATCTGAACCGATCGTCTGCTTGATAACACGTTGTCCAGCGAAACCGATCAAGGCACCCGGCTCGGCAATGATGATATCGCCAAGTGTAGCGAATGATGCCGATACCCCACCCATCGTCGGGTCTGTCAACACGGAGATATATGGTAATCTGTATTTAGCAAGTTTAGCCAATGCAGCTGATGTCTTTGACATCTGCATCAAAGAGAACGAACTCTCTTGCATACGTGCACCACCTGAAGCAGAGACGATGATTACACCCTCTTTTTTCTCTATGGCACGATTGACTGCACGAACGATCTTCTCACCTTCGACCAAACCTAAAGAACCGCCCATAAATGAGAAATCAAAGATAACAAGCTGTGTCGCGACGCCATTGATAGTACATTCACCACTGACAACAGAAGAGGTTCTTCCTGTTTTTGCTTCTGCGTCTTCAATACGTTTTTTGTATGAAACCTTATCCACGAACTTAAGAGGGTCAACAGGACGAAGCGATGCATCCATCTCAACAAAAGAACCTTCATCACATAAAAGAGAGATACGCTCTTTTACTCCGATACGAAGATGATAACCACATTTAGGACAGACATAATGTTGTTTTTCAACCTCTTTGTAGTACATTAACGCTTGACAAGACTTACACTTGATCCAGTGAGAAGGGGCCTCACTTTTACTTGGTTGCGGCTTGCTCGGCTTCGAACTAAAAAAATCAAATAAACTCATAGAAATCTCTCCACATTATTTTAATATTATCTTCTTGACACGCTCAAACACATCTTTATCTTTCGAGATAATAATGTGCATGTCATCTTTATAGACGTGCAGGTCCTCACACATAAAAAGACCTGCTTCTAAATCATATTGGCGCATTTTACCCAAAAAAACCATATAGTTTGCATAATGAGCATAAGCAAGTGAAAGTGCCACCGCACCGGGCGCCCTATATTTAAGATGGTTTTGAATCAGTTCCTGCGTCAATTCGGGATATAAAGCAGCTTTTTCAAAGATACCGATTTTAGAGGTATGATGCTTCTGTACTTCCTTGAAATGCGCACTGTGAAGCTTTCCTTGAAGAAACTGCTTTTCATCTTTTATAAAAATATCACCATTGGCGAAGTTACACACAATACCCACAAGAGGTTTTTCATTCTTCACATAGGCGATAGATGCCCCAAAGTAAGGGAAATGCGTTAAAAGGTTATCACTTCCATCGATGGGATCAAGGATGATCTGAACGTCACCCTCACCTACAATACCACTCTCTTCCGAGTTGATCTGACCAAAACGACCCAAACGATCGATAAAGATCTCCTCGGCCATAAGATCAAGACCGACACACAGATCACCTCCCGCTCCCCTACACTCTCTAGGAGCGTAAGCTGCAGGATCATCCGTTATATCAAGCATAGCAACGACCTCTTGACAGGCCTTGATAGTCTCTCGGATAAAAGCTTGCATTATTTGAATGATTTGATTATTGCACGCGCAGCTTCACGACCGTCAAAGGCTGCTCTGACAACCAGATCAGCTCCACGGTAACAGTCTCCACCGGCAAATACACCTGATGTACTTGTCTCAAAATTCTCATCTAAGACAATACCACCCCATGCATTTGTCTCGATACCATTCGCGGCCAGATATGAAGGGACAAGCGGATCAAATCCAAGAGACATAATGACCACGTCTGCATTGACTTTGAACTCACTTCCTTTGACCTCTTCCATGCGGGCACGACCACTCTCATCTTTTTGTCCTAAGGCTGTTTTGATCATCTCGATACCGACAACCTCGTTTGTATCATTGACAAGGATCTGTTTAGGAGCCGCATAAAAAGTAAAGTCAACACCCTCTTCTTTAGCGTTTTTATACTCTTTTTGAGATCCTGGCATGTTATGCGCATCACGACGATACAGACATGTCACCGACTTAGCACCTTCACGTTTAGCCGTACGGACACAGTCCATTGCAGTATCTCCACCACCGACGACAACAACGTTTTTGTCTTTGAAGTCAAGTTCTTTATTATAATTTTCACCAAAGTTCTTTGCCTGAATACCGGTCAGGTACTCCATTGCAGCATAGACACCTTTAGCATTTTCATTGTCTAAACCAGCGACTTTAGCCTTAGTCGCACCGATACCGATAAAGATAGCATCATGATTCGAAGCCAGCTCATCAAAAGAGATGTCTTTTCCGACTTCACAATTCAGTGTCAGGTTTAGTCCTGCGTCAAGCAAACCTTTTACCCGGCGTTCAACGACTTTCTTATCGAGTTTGAATCCTGGAATACCGTAAGTCAACAATCCACCGGCACGGTCTGCTTTTTCATACATATCAACTGCGATACCTGCACGTAAAAGATATGTCGCTACAGAACGACCAGCCGGTCCTGAACCGATAACAGCGACTTTCTTATCAGAAGTCACACCCGGGAATTCAGGTTTAAGACCATTTTTAAAGCCCTCTTCATTGATATAGGTCTCAATAGAACCGATCGTGATCGCACCATGTCCGTCATTTAGCGTACAATCACCTTCACATAGACGGTCATGTGGACAGATACGACCCATAACTTCAGGGAAAGGAGATGGTTCGTTTGACAGCTTAAAAGCAAATTCAAGATCTTTTTCCGCAACCGCTTTCAGCCATTGTGGGATGTAGTTATGTAAAGGACATTTGTTAAGACAAAATGGATCACCACACTGAATACAACGGTCACTTTGTGACGCTGCTTCTTTGGTCTCGAAAAATTCATATATCTCGCCAAAATCCTTTACACGCTCAACAACAAGACGTTTTTCCGGTTCAATTCTTTGCGTATTAATAAATTCTCTCATCTTAATCTCCTTTCTCTATATCTAATGGAAGTATCGTCATGTTTTTCGGACGGACTAACCAGAAGTCTCTAATATCTGTACGGAAGTTCTCTAAAATAGCGTTAGCTCTTTCACTACCCGTCTCTTCTGCATACTCTTTGATGAGTTTTTTCAAGTAGTGACGTGCTTCATCACCTTCATCCGTATCGATACGCTCGATCTCGATAAGCTCTCTATTGATATTCTCACCAAACTCATGTGTCTCGTCGTAAACAAAAGCGATACCACCTGTCATACCAGCACCAAAATTGATACCAGTCTTACCAAGGATAACGACAATACCACCTGTCATATATTCACAAGCATTATCTCCCGTACCTTCTACGATCGCCAAAGCACCAGAGTTACGAACACCAAAACGCTCACCCGCTACACCTGAGGCAAAAAGTTTACCACCCGTTGCACCATACAGACATGTATTTCCTACTGCAGCAAAGTTAGGACCTTGTTTCTCTGGCGTAATAATGATCTTACCACCAAGCATTCCCTTACCGATATAATCATTAGCCGCACCGTTTAGGTATAAAGAGACACCATCGATCAAGAAAGCACCTAAAGACTGTCCAGCCACACCGTTCAATTTGATCTTGATCGTATCAGATGCAAGACCCGTATCTCCGTAATACTGAGCGATCTCACCCGACACACGTGCACCGAAACTACGGTTTAGGTTACAGATGTCACGTTTGACCGTCACACGCTGTTCAGGATGTTTAATCGTATTCATCACTTCTTTAAGTACATCTTTCTCAAACTCGTTCGGATCAAATGGTTCATTTGATTCTACCTGACAAGTATCAACCCCGTCACAATGGTAAAGTACCTCTGAGAAATCAAACTTCTTAGCAAACTCGGAGTCGATCACAGATAAAAGATCTGAACGACCGATGATCTCTTCCATACTCTTATATCCCATTCCGGCAAGGATCGCACGGATATCTTCTGCAAGAAGTGTAAAGTAGTTGATCACGTGTCTTACTTGACCTTTATAGTGATCACCACGAAGCTTCTCGTTTTGTGTCGCAATACCAACCGAACAACGGTTGACATGACAAATACGCAGCATCTTACATCCGACAATAGTCAGTACACCTGTACCAAACGCATAAGACTCAGCTCCCAGAAGTGCTGCTTTGATGACATCAAGACCAGTCTTTAGACCACCGTCCGTTTGAACATGTACTTGACCACGAAGATTATTGACCTTCAATGCATTATGCGCTTCAGACAATCCTAACTCCCACGGGTTACCCGCAAACTTGATCGAGGTCAATGGAGCGGCACCAGTACCACCGTCACCACCGGAGATAATGATCTTATCAGCATAAGCTTTTGCAACACCCGCCGCAATCGTACCGACACCCGCTGTAGAAACAAGCTTGACTGTGATCGTCGCCTTAGGATTGACCTGCTTAAGATCATAGATCAGTTGTGCAAGATCCTCAATCGAATAAATATCGTGATGTGGAGGAGGAGAGATCAAGGTAACACCGGCAACGGTGTGACGAAGTCTAGCGATAAGCTCGGTGACCTTATGTCCTGGAAGCTGTCCCCCTTCACCCGGTTTTGCTCCCTGCGCGACCTTAATCTGGATCTCTTCTGCTGATCTTAGGTAAGCTGGAGTTACACCAAAGCGCCCTGAAGCCACCTGTTTGATCTTCGAGTTACGAATAGTACCGAAACGCTCTTCATCTTCTCCACCCTCACCTGAGTTCGACATACCACCGATGGTATTCATCGCTTCAGCGATACACTCATGTGCTTCCGGAGAGATAGACCCAAGAGACATCGCAGCCGATGCAAGACGTTTAAAGATCTCTTCTTTAGGCTCAACCTCAGAAATATCGATTGCTTTTCTGTCTGATTTAATATCCATAAAGTCACGAATGAACTTCTGTCCACGTTTATTGATAAGGCCTTTTAACTCTTCAAAGTCTTCACTTTTACCTGATTCGACCACCTTATGAATAGAGTGGATGACAGCAGGACCGAAGTCATGATATTCACCACCATTGTAGAACTTGTAAAAGCCTCCAATAGTCAATGGGAAAACAGATTTAAACCCATCTTCTGTAAAGGCATCCTTGTGCGCTTTCTCAACACGCTCTTGAATATCCTCATATCCTAAACCAGGAAGAAGGGACTGCGCATCCGAAAAACACTCATTACAGATCTCAGTCGAAAGACCTAAGATGTCAAAAAGGCTCGAATTTCTGTACGAGGCGATCGTTGCAATACCCATCTTTGACATAATCTTCAATAGACCACCGTTCAACGCTGTATGCACAGCTTTCATAGCATCGTGACAGCTCATCGTTAGCGCAGTACTCTGCTCAAGTCGTGCCAAAGCCGATGAGAAAAGAAGATAAGGGAAAACAGCAGAAGCACCAAAAGCGATCAGTGCTGCCGCTGAATGGGAGTCATATACCTCACCCGTTTGTGCCACAATAGATACAAGATGGCGGTTTCCGTTCTTTAATAGTGTCTGGTTCAAGCGACCCACGGCCATTAGCATAGGGATAGCAGCCAATTCAGAAGAGAACTCTGCATCAGAAAGTACAACGATACGAATACCTTCCTCGTCCACCGCCTTGGAAATATCTGCTACCAAGGTGTCAAGTGCTGTTTTCAGATCACCTTTAAACGCTGTTGAGAATGTCTTGTTTTTATAACATGCCTGATATCGTGCATTATTCTCATCACCGAATGATAAAAGCACCCCTAGTTTTTCTTTGGTTATGATCGGAGAGATAGCCTTAAGTCTATGAGCATGAGAAGGTGCATCATCCAAGATATTATGAATCTCCCCAAAACCTGTATTAAGGGACATAACGACTTTTTCACGAATAGGATCGATAGGAGGATTGGTTACCTGTGCGAACTTTTGTTTAAAGAAGTCAGAGAAGTTTCTCTGCTTTTCTGAAAAAGCTGCCATCGGCGTATCATCACCCATTGAACCGACGGCTTCTTTCCCGTCTTTCATCATCGGCTCGATGACTTGTTCAATAACCTCTTGTGTATAGTTAAAGAAACGTTGGCGCGCGATCAACTCATCTTTAGTGTAATCACACTGCTTGACATATTGCTCATCAACATGCTCTTGCAGGTAGATCATGTTGTCATTAAGCCACTTCATATAAGGATTGGTACCTTTTAAGTAGTCATTGATATCATCATCTTTGAGTACTTTCCCATACTTCAGGTCAAGTCCGATCATCTGACCAGATTGAAGACGATTGCGTTCTACGATGTTCTCTTCTTCAATGTCTAAGACACCATACTCACTAGAGATAAGTAGCATACCGTCTTTTGTGATGATGTACTTAGAAGGACGAAGACCGTTTCTGTCAAGGACACAACCAATATAACGACCATCTGTCAATGAAAAAGCAGCAGGACCATCCCACGCTTCAAAGACTGTTGAGTTATATTCATAAAAAGCACGAAGCTCTGCATCCATATGTGGGGCATTTTGCCAAGGAGCAGGAATGACTGAACGCGCAGCTTTAAAAAAGTCCGTGCCGTTAGCAAGCAAGAACTCAAAGAAGTTATCTGCAGAAGCCGAATCCGAAGAACCTTCTTGTAAGATTGGTAGAATTCTTTTGATCTCTTCATCTGAAAAGACCTCTGATTTGATTGACTCAGATTTTACTTCAACATTGAAACGGTTCGCCTCAACAGAGTTGATCTCCCCATTATGCGCAACTGCTCTAAAAGGCTGGGCAAGACGCCATTGTGGAAGTGTGTTCGTAGAAAAACGTTGGTGAAACAGTGAGAAAGAGATCTCAAAGTCTCCATCTTGAAGATCCACGTAGAACTGCTTGATCGTCGTAGGCATAACAAGGCCTTTATACGAGATCACGCGTGAAGACATAGATGGGATGTAAAAATCCTTGTCTTCAATCAGCGCATGTTCCGTCTCTTTACGTGAAAGGTATAAAAGAGCGTCAAAACGTTTCGTAGAGATCAAAGAGTTTGCTTTGACAAAGACTTGGACCATATTCGGTAAAGAGGCAAGTGCCTGCTCACCCAGCGCATCCGTGTCAACCGGAACGGTACGGTTCCAAATGACCTTAAGATCATTCTTCTCACACATAGCTGCAAGAACATCCAAGTGAGCCAAGTCTTTGGTGAACACCATGGCAACAGCATACTGTTCAGGTAGTTCTATCCCTGCTTCCGTTGCCACTTTTGTCATAAACTTTTTCGGCATAGACATCAACAGTCCAGAACCATCTCCCGTCTTACCGTCGGCTGCAACAGCTCCACGGTGCATCATACGTTCTAAGGCCGTAATAGCATTCTCTAAGTAGTCATGAGATGGTACGTTGTTAATACTCGCAACTAAACCAAATCCACAGTTATCTTTAAATGAAGTTAATCTTTTATTCAAATCAAGACCTTTCGCATAAATTCATAAATTCTTTCTTCTATTTAAGCTATTGTTAAATAAACTTATAATATTTAAGAAAATGAGTGTTACATTGTACAAAACAATTGATTAAAAGTTATTTAATTTTAGGAGTATTAAGGGAAGTATTCACATTCTAAGGGTAGAATTCACTCACAAATCAGTCAAAGTGAGCATATTTGCAAGGGTATATAATCAACGTCAACAAAGCACGTGACGAGGATGTTATCGTTACTATTTTAACGCATCATAACTTATATACACTTTATCGTTTCTACGGGGCAAGACATGGCCAGATCAATCTTGGCTTTAAGATAGACTTTGAGACTGAGGCTTCTGTCAAATCGACCATTGATCGACTAAGAGATGTTATACATCTAGACTTTCCCTGGATCACCGATAGAAGCCGGCTCTTCATCTGGCAGCAGTTTACGGCTCTGTTTCACAAACATCTTCAAGACAGCGAGATACTAGACCCTTTTTATTTTGAGCTCTTAGAAAACGCCGCACTTATCTGGCAGACACAAAACCCTAAACGTATCGCCATAGAGTCCTACGTCAAACTGCTCTCTTTCGAAGGACGTTTACATACCGATATGCGATGCTTTTTTTGTGAGTCGAAGATAGAAAAAGAGATAACGCTTATCCGTGCGTTTTTGCCCGCACATGCGCATTGTATCTACGCACTGCCCATTAATATCGAGGCCGTAAAGGAACTTTTCTTAACAGGTTCAAGCCTCTTTCTAAACGACAAAGAGATCGATATTATCTGGCATGTCCTGCTGGAAGGGTTTTAAGACACTATTCGTCAAGCGAACGTAAAAGTTTTTCTACGACCTTGATGTTTTTGGCCGAGAGGACGTAAGACTCATCCATGATACGAAGAACATGATAGACCTCCGTCACAGAGATCCCGTAAGGGTCTTTCTTCGCGACACTTGCATGACCGTTTTTGATCACGACATTGTCAAGTTTTTTTCTGCTGTGCTGCATAAAGTAAGTCAGAAGCAGTGCCCCGTTATGGTCCTTTTCGATTGAGACGACTACTTTAGAAGTAACGTTAGGGACATGAGGGTACATCTTTTGGAACTCATGAGCGTCCATATATCCTAAATAGACCTTGGTAAAAAGATCGATGTACCGTGTACAGACCTCTGTCTTCAAAAACCCCATGTTCAAAACGGCCTTTGGTTTTGCACGCAGGCGGCGAAGCATCCAAGCCAAGGAGTTATAATATTTAAAAGGAAAGACATCTAGTACATCATCACTCACTAAAGTAGGGCCTTTCGGACTGAGAAAAGGTTTTCGTTTTTTTCTTGGGTGCTCTTTCAACCACGCATAGACATCATCAGCCGCAAAAGGTTTGGTGATCCAGACTGTACAGTAATCAGGTAACTGCTTGCTTCCGCTCACACCCTCACTCAAAATTATCAGAGCCTTTATCTCGTGGTTGGGAAAAAGTACTTCAAGTAGGGCCTTTTTCTTGCGCAAACGCCGTTTGAGGTTTGTCACTGACTTAATCAGCGTCATCTCAATAAAATAGATCTCTTTCTCTCCGTAGATCAAGCCGTCAAACTCATTGATCTCGATCGAACGGGTCCGATAGACTATCTGCCCTTTGTTATTGACATAAAGAGCATTAGAAAGATGCTCCGAAGGTTTGGCATGAGGACCTTTTAAAATAAACTGACCGATATGTGGGTTTTCTTTGGCATACAACAGCAGCATCTCATACAGATAGTTCTCATACACCGCGCCTTCAAACGAGCGGTAAGAGCTTAAATATTCAGGTGATTCTTTATCAACGCCTTTTTTATCGAGGTTAAGTAGATGTTTGATGCTGTAATCATAGTAAAGTAGATTGTCGCCGATCTGATCCATCTCTAGATTGGCGATGCTTTTGGGCAGTTTAAGAATTATATTGTCCTCGAAAAAATTTTAATGGCACAAGTATATCCAAGATTAACGCAGATGAGCAATTATTTGTTCTTCCTGAGACTCAGACTCGGGATAAAAGACAGATTTCAGCATATAATCACCTTCAACAATATCAAAATAGCTTTCATCCAAAGTATCCAGATTAATACACTCAGAGACCGTCTGAAGTTTCTGTTCAATCTCTTTCAATGTCGAAAAACTAAAGACCAGAACCTGTCCGACAGGCCATTTTTGTCCGGCTACGCCGGTATCTAAACATTGTGCTACAAAAAGTTCTTCTAGACTTCCCTCTTCAACCATAGAGATCAAAGTCATCAGTTCTTCTTTTGTACTAACGGCACTTAGCCAGGTATCAACTTCCATTATTTACGTTTTCCTTTTCCTGGTTTTTCACGTTTTGTCACTTGAGCTTCAGCTTCGCGTTTTGACACACCACGTTTTGATGTCTTCTTGCTCTTTGGAGGCGTTTTTTTCTTTTTATGCCCAAAAGCACCTTTTATCTTCTCACCTTTATTACCTTCAAAATGTTGTTGTTTACCCTCACTTCTTTTTTCAGGTTCATACCCTCTGATACGGCGTTGGGGTATCGGTTTTCTTAACAACTGTTCGATGTTTTTAAGCATTCCCTCATCATTAGGCGAGACGAAAGAGACAGCCAGACCTTTACTTCCGGCTCTACCTGTTCGTCCGACCCTATGGATGTACTCTGTCGAATGCTTAGGCAGATCATAATTGATGACATAAGGGAGGTTCTCGATATCAAGTCCGCGTGCCGCGATATCAGTTGCAACGAGGACTCGGAACTTCCCTTCTTTAAAAGCATTCAGGGCTTTTGTCCGCGCTCCTTGTTTTTTATCTCCGTGAATAGAGCTCGCACTCAGCCCCGCTTCGATCATGTCTTCTTCTATCTTTTGTGCCAGAACCTTTGTACGGGCAAAGACAAGGACCTGCTGCCAATTTTGTGCCCCTATCATATAAGATAGTAATTCGGACTTTTTGTCTTTATCTACCGAATAGACGACCTGCTTGATCTCATCAGCTGTCGTACCTAGACGATCGACAGTGATATGCTGGGGATTGTTCAAAAGGTCTTCACTCAGGCGTTTCACGACCGGTGGAAAGGTTGCTGAGAAAAGCATGGTCTGATGCTTGGATGGCAACAAAGCCAATATAGCCTCAAGATCACGTATAAACCCCATGTCAAAGATCGTATCTGCTTCATCCAAGACCAGGACTTCTATCTTGTTAAGGCTCAACTGCTTTAACTTATCAAGATCGATCAGCCGCCCTGGCGTGGCGATAAGGACATCGACACCTTCTTGTATTTTCTTGACTTGCGTTTGAAGTTTTCCTCCACCGTCTAGGACAAGATGCCTTAATGTCGTATGCGACGCATAGATCTCAAAACTCTGCCCTATCTGACGCGCTAACTCCCGTGTCGGTGCCACTACTAATGCACGTGCATGGGCAAACCCTTCTGTCGGATTCAATATAAGCCGTTGGATGATAGGAAGCAAAAAGCTTGCCGTCTTTCCCGTACCTGTCTTCGCAGAAGCCGAGATATCCCGCCCCTTTAAAGCATAAGGCAGTGAAGCTTCTTGAATAGGTGTCGGTGTTATATAGCCAGCATCCTTAACACCTTCTAAGACAGCATTGCCAAGATCAAAGTCATCAAACTTCATTTTCTTCCTTTTTATGTTCGATCGCATCTATTATCTCTGCGTCATTATCGTAATCTCGTTGTTCAGACGCAAAAGCATCGATCAGTTTCTTTTCGTTTTCTGCACTTAGCTCACCTTCGGCAATCGTATCGAGTATTTTTTCTGCTATCTTCATTCGAGACTCGTTCTCTTTGAAATAAAAATACTTTTTAAGATTGTCGTTATAAGCACGAAGTTCATCTTCACGTTTTCTTTTGAGAAAATAAAAGACAAAAAAGACAACGACGCTGAGCACAAGAGCCATAAAGGCAAACATGTATAGTTGAAAGGTCAGCGTATTATTGCTCTCTTGCAGAGCTATCTTTTGTTTGATAAGCTCCAGCTCTTTTTCACTGTTGGCACTTAGCTCTTTTTCTTTGATCGCATTGTGCATCTTCTGCAGGGCCAAGGCCTTCTCTTTTTCAATATTCGCCAGGGACTTCTGCATTTCAAGTACCGCGAGTTCTTTTTCTTGTACTATCTGCAGTTTTTTAAGTTCTAAGGCGTGTTTTTTCTCTTGCAGCTCAGGCGAATCTTCAAAAAGTTGGCAGGCATTAAAAGTCAACAAAACCGAAGTGATCAGGATGGTTTTTAAAATAAATTTCATAACTGTATTATAGCGAAGCATTTCTGCACACCCTGCATAATTTCAACACTTCTGAAGAATACATCAAAAAGATAAAGGCATCATGGCAAGATTCTTATGATCAGACTCGATTTACCAGTTGACAGTTGAAAATATATCTTTCCGGCCGACGGAACCGATCAACTATATCTCGAAGTTGATCTGCTGATAATAACGGTCAAGGTCTGAGAGCTTAAGACTGAAAAGTTCTTGGACCTTTGAGCGTGTGTCATCCCAAAACATCCCCAGGACGGGACTGGAAGTTTTCATCTCCATCTTGCAGATACTTCCCTCTAAGACTTCCAAGACCTCTAAGACAGTTATCTCTTCAGGTTTACGCCCCAAAAAATAGCCCCCATAGGCTCCCCGTATGCTTTTTACAAGTCCTGCTTTTCTCAGACTTGAGAGAAGCTGCTCGAGGTAGTTGTGAGGGATATCACCGTTGGCTGCTATCTCCTTGATCTGCATCGGCTTTTCAGTAGAGACCTGCGAAAGTTCATACATCGCAGCGAGTCCGTACAGACCCTTCGTCGAGATACCAGCCATTATCCTATCAACTTTTTATACAGGAAATAGATTTTACACCCCACGCAATAATTAAACAACAGCTCCATAAGACTACAGGCAACAAAGATCACTGTCACAATTTTTGCGGTGTTGGAAAGTTCAAAGATATGCAAGGCAACAACCATCCATGCAAACGCCAAAGCAAAATATGCCGCAAGACGTTTAGCGGCTGCATCTGCGTTCATCGTCTTTGCACGTATCACAACTTTGATCAGGCGACTTATCTGGTTGATCGGACTCAAGTTATCGTTTATAAAAAGGCGTACGATAAGGTCTATCCCTATGAAATACATAAACATTATTTGTGGAGATAAAAGATATGCTATTAAAAGCAGACTGATACTCAGTGAATTAATTCGTACTACTGTTGCATCAATTTGACGATATGCAATTGGACATGCTGGTGACATCTCGTATCCCTCATTTATATTTCAAAGAAATTATAACACGATGATTTTTTATTGTCAAGTAAATCAAGTGTTTTAATCCTTATTAAAAAGATAAGGATTAATGTTTTTCGTCAAGCACCCCTGTCTTAAACAGATTATTGTAAAAATACCCGTACGCCTATCCCAAGCAAGAGTACTCTTTATACAGATAAAGGAAGAGAAGATGCGATTGTTTTACAAGGCTAAGAAGTTAATGACCTTTTTTGCTTCACTGATATCCAGTTCGATCTGTTTCTTCAACGCATCAAACGACTCAAAAGGACTATTCTTTCGTATGAAGTGCAAAAATGAGATCTCTGCCTTACCGGTGTGTTTCACCTCTTTGTCCAGTATATGTGTCTCTATCGCGAAAGAGCCGTCTGTAATATGTCTTTGACCGATAAAACTGACCGATGGATAAAGTACATCGTCATCCAGCCGTGTCAGTGTCGCATAAACACCCTCTTTGGGCAGACGGTACCCTTTTACATGTAGATTGATCGTAGGGACAAGTCTCTGCTTGCCCACTCCCTGACCCTGTACGACCTTGCCCTTAAGCTGATAGTTATATCCTAGGAAAAGGTTTGCCTGTTCAAGTTCACCCTTTTCCAAAAGCTCGCGAATATGATGGGAATGTACCGCTTTACCCTCTATCTTGACCTCATCGACAATGACGACCTCACCATCAAAAAGTTCTTTTAGATCCAAAGATGAACAGGAGCGCTTATGTCCAAAATGAAAGTCATAACCGACGACTATCTTCTTTAGTCCCGGAAAGTTTGATTCGAGTGTCTGAACGAACTCTTCCCCGCTGAGTCCCTTGATATCATCGAGTTCATAATAAAACAGTGGATAGTGGGTATGCTCCTGACGATGGGCTCCCGGAGTCATATCTGCATAACCCGTCTCAATTGCGACCACTGCACCATTCTCACCGAGTTCTTGAAAAAGGTACTGATGCGCGGTATGCATACCGTCAAAACCACCTATAGCAATAGAATCGATCTTCTTAATGTCTAGCATCATCTGCCTCACTAAAGTGTGCTTTCTTACTTCTCATAACAGTAGCAGTACTCAACATTTCCCTCTTTTCCTGAGATCGATGAAGCCTCCATCAATACTTTCTTCCACCCCATCAATGTGCAAGTATCTTCAAACTTCAAGATAGCAGCAGAGATGGCTTTCTTATCCGTGACCACACCATTTTTGTCACGTTTGACATCTTTGCCTACTTCAAACTGAGGTTTGAACAATAATATCATATATCTTGAACTAAGCCTGTCAATGGCGTCAAGGATATGATGAAGAGAGATAAACGAGACATCACAGGTGGTTAGTTCAAACGGATTCTGACTTTGAAAGTCTCGAATGTCTTGGTTTTCCACACTTTTGACACGATCATCGTGTAAAAGTTTTTCATGAAGCTGGGATGAGCCTACGTCGACGGAGGTGACAGAGTTCACACCGTTCATCAACAAGACCTCCGTAAACCCTCCCGTAGACGAGCCTATGTCCAAGGCATCCATACCTTTGACGTCAAAGGGAAGAAGAGGAAGAAAGTTTTTTAGTTTGTGTGCGGCTCTGGAGACATAGACATGTTCATCATCAAGCTCAACCTTCTCATCTGAGACCTTGAAAGAGGGTTTGGTGATGACTTTCTTATCTACCTTCACCTTGGAATCTTTGATCAGCTGTTGTGCTTTGTTTCGACTGTCTACAAGATTGTTTTCGACTAAATATTGATCGAGTCTTGTCATATGTGTACTTTCTGTTTTAAGTACGGGATTATACTATAACTAAGGATGTCCGCTCCTAAAGCTAGTCCTCTTTCACAAAATCTATCGAGAGAGAGTTGACACAATGACGTGTGTTTTTGTTCGTCATCCGTTCGCCTTCAAATACGTGTCCCAGGTGACCACCACAGTTTGCACAGACGATCTCAACTCTGTATCCATCTGCATCGGTGATACGCTTGACTGCGCCTACTATCTCGTCATCAAAACTCGGCCATCCCGAACCTGACTCAAACTTGTCTTCAGAGTTAAACAAGGGAGCATTACACTGACGGCAAGTATACACGCCTTTCTCATCATGCTTATAGAACTTTCCGGAGTATGGAGGTTCTGTTCCCTTGTCCAAGATCACATATGCCTCTTCCGGGCTTAGTTTATTATATGCCATGTTCAGCCTTTTTTTATGAGAAGTGTAACAAGATTTTATAAGCAAATCCTGAAAAAAAACATTAGATTTTATTGAAAGCTATACTTAAACTTCAAGCCTAAGATCACTCCTCAGAAAAGAGCCTTTAATCAGATCATTTCTCGCATATCACCTTCCGTGATTGATTGGACTCCAAGACTTACAGCTTTGTCATACTTACTTCCTGCATCCTCACCATATATCAGATAATCCGTCTTCTTGGAGACAGAACCCGAGACCTTGGCACCAAGACCTTCCAGCATCGTCTTGATGTTTCCGCGTGACTCGCTCATACTTCCTGTCAAAACTACTGTCTTCCCTTTAAAGGGATTGTCTTCTGCCTCAGCCTTTTCCTCAGGTTCCTTTGGTACGAGGACCGCTTGCAACCTTTGAACATACTCACCATTGACACGGACAAATTCCAATAAAGACTCCGCCATCTCCTCGCCTACTCCGTCAATGCCAAGAAGCTGTTCTTTGTCGGCATTGACAAAGTCCAGACCAAAGTTCTCGCACAGGGCTTTAGAGGCCACCTCACCGATATGCTCTATCCCCATACCATTGATGAAACGCCAACACTCTTTACCCTTGGAGTTTTGAATTGCTTCGATAAGGTTTTGAGACTTCTTCTGTTTAAAACCATCCAGTGCCAAAAGTTGCTCCAGCGTCAGACTATACAGGTCGATCACACTTTTAATCAAGCCCTCTTCAAAAAGTGTCTCCACGATCTTGTCCCCAAGACCATCGATGTTAAGACAGGGTTTAGAAGCGAAATAGATGATTGAATTGACCACACGTGAGCTACACTCCAGGTTTTGACACTTGGTCAAAGCACCTTCGTCCAGGAGTTCACTGGAACAGACCGGGCATACCTTCGGGCGGACATATGCGTGAACACCTTCTGCCCTCTCATGCGTCAATACTTTAACGATCTTTGGAATGACGTCTCCACTGCGTAAGATGATGACCTTATCGCCTATACGTATATCCTTTCTGTCGATCTCATCAAAGTTATGAAGACTTGCCCGTTCAACGACCACACCTTCAATAGGGGTCGGTTCTACCACGGCGACAGGTGTCACTGCTCCACTGCGCCCGACTTGAAGAAGA
This sequence comes from Sulfurimonadaceae bacterium, assembly GCA_041562655.1. GTDB lineage: Bacteria > Campylobacterota > Campylobacteria > Campylobacterales > Sulfurimonadaceae. Next base: position 2,781 of record JBFEXN010000005.1, on the reverse strand, counting down.
ATATCTTTGACAGTCGTTATCTTCTCTACCGCGGGGAATTTGTATGCCGATGACCAGCGAGGATTTTTGACCGTGTATCCCATCTCCTCTTGCGCTTCGATCTGATTGACCTTGATGACCATTCCATCAAGCATCATATCAAAATCCTCACGTTCTTCTTTCATCTGTTCATAGATCGCTTCTATCTCATCAAAGCCTTTGGCCAAAGAACGAAGAGGCGGCTTTCTAAAGCCCAGTTCATACACAAACTCCATTCTCTCACTTAATAATGAGAACTCAAGTTCATTTTCCCCTATTCCATAAGGCAGGAACACAAGATTCCGAGAGGATGTTATACGCGGATCCAACTGACGAAGGCTTCCGGCAGCAGCATTTCTCGGATTGGCAAAAAGGCTCTCACCTGCTTTGGAGCGCTCATTGTTTATCTTTTCAAAATCATCTTTGAAGATAACGACCTCACCGCGTATTTCCAGACGCTTCTTGTACTCGATTGACAAGGGGATAGAACGGATCGTCTTTGCATTTTGAGTAATGTCCTCACCCATGACACCATCCCCTCGTGTTATCGCCTGGTACAACTCTCCATTCTCATAGATAAGGTTCAAGCTCGCACCATCGAATTTAGGTTCACAGTAAAAAGAGATGTTTTCACTCAATTTAGAGACCTTGTCCAACCATTTTTGAAGGTCTTCACTATTAAAAAGGTCTTCCAAAGACCACATCTTGCTCAAATGAGCCGCTTTATTGAACCCTTCTGAGATTACGTCGCCAACACGCTGTGTCGGTGAGTCTTTTTCGATCAAATCGGGATGCTCTTGCTCAAAATCCAAGATGAGATGATATAACTTGTCATACTCTTCATCTGTGGTAAGTGGATCATCCAGGACATAATAGTAATAGGCATATCTGTTCAGGGTCTTGATGTTTTCTAAATAAGTGTCGTGCGTCATTGTCTTCCGATTATTGGGGATTTATAGCTGGTTTAGAAATTGACTTTGTCAATAATATCAGGCTGGGCTTCAGCTTCACTTGTTTTGTATTTTGAGTACATCAATTCACTCATGTACTCATTGTACTGGTCGATTTGAACCTTTTGATACTCAACCACGGTTATGTCATTGAACGTATAAACAACACTCTCTTGGGAACCTTCTATCTTTAGGGTGTTTCTAAACACAAAAAATATCTTACGTCCGTTCTTTGTACGAAGTGATATTTTTTGTTTATTGCTCTCATCGGAAAAAGTATCAAGTTGTTCAATAAAATCATGCTCTTTGAGTACGGCATTATCGATAGATATCTTTTCGTTTAAGAAGCTCCACAGATGGTGCTCGTCTTCTACTAGTTTTTTCAGGTCTTGATCATCAAAGAGTTCCAAAAATGCACAGTTCATAAAAGTGACATCACCTCCCGTATAGACAATAGTCGGGTTGGGTGAGACATTCGTCGTCTCTGCCAATATCTCCTGAGTGGCCTCTTGGACCCTTTGGCTGATCTCTTGCTGTCTGTACTGGTCTGCAAGGCGCTTGTCCGTCACGCGTTTAACAGCCGAATAGAGCGTGTCGATCAGAGAAGGCATCTTGATAGGCTTTAGGATGTAATAATCAATACCAATAGAAATCGATTCAATAAAATAGTCTGTATTGGAATAGGCCGAGACAATGATGATAGGAGTATCTTTATCAATTTTACGGATACTTCGGCTCATCTCAATACCGTTACTGTAAGGCATCTCGATATCTGTGATGACGAAGTCGTACCCGGTGCTTTTAAACAGCTGCAAACCCTCTTCACCGTTACTGGCGATATCCACCGTATCAAAAATACGCTCGATGATCTTGCTTGTCTCCAGACGAAGCTTTTCATCGTCTTCGACATACAGGACTTTCAGTCCCTTTCCAAGTTCCATCAAATCGTGAAGATGTTCCATTCTGTGCACTTCCCTACCCAAAACTTTCTTGGCCCTATTATATCACAAAGTCTAAAGAAGGAGGTCTTTGGGGAGGGGGAAAGACGCCATAGAATAAGATCTCTATAACTGAACAAGCTTCGCCCCAAATCCACCCATGTTTTGCGGTGCATCACAAAAACTTTTGACGGAGGGGTGAGCTTTTAAGAACTCTTTAACGGCATACGAAAGTTTACCCGTGCCGATACCATGGTATATTAACACTTCATCCCAGCCCTCTATCAAAGCATCAGAAAGAAAGACATCCATTCTTTCTATTGCCTCTTCTGCGCGTAATCCATGCAGGTCGAGCTTTAGGCCTGAGCGTTTTTCTTTCTCTATCGTTACCTGAGATTTCTTCTTTGAGCGTATCTCTTTGATAGGTTTTAGTTCTGTGAGTTTCACGCGTAAACGCATCCCATCAGCCTCTATCAATGCTTCTTTAGGTTTTAAAGAGATTATGGTCCCTTGGGTACGACGATATTGAACACTTTCGCCGACCTTGTACTTGTAATCACTCTTGATCTTTTCATGCGGTTTTATCTTTGGAAGCTCTTTATTGGCACGGTTTAGAGCCCTGTGAAGCTCTTTCTCATCCTTGGACTTTACCGCCTCTTTTGCTTCAGAGATAGCTTTTTGATAGCTATGATCAAGTGCCTCTTTCTCTTTTTTCAACTCTTGATAGATCGTCTCTTTCAAAGACTTAAGCTCTTTCTTCTCTTCATACACGGCTTCAAGCTCTTTATCAAGCTTTTCATGTTTGCTCTGAAGTTCCCGTTCAAGTTCGCTCGAACGCTCGATCAAAGCATTCAGTTTCTCATGGTTTTTTCCGT
>JBFEXN010000004.1:0-24569 GCA_041562655.1 Sulfurimonadaceae bacterium | reverse complement strand
GTCTCGATCTATTTTATATTCTATATGATCTACCGGGGTTTTGATGAACAGATAACTGATCCCATCACACACACCTTTACCCGATCGAAGGTCTTGTCAATTTTACAAGAAGAGATCGATAAATACACAGAGTACAGTATTGTGCTCGTAAGCATAGACAATCTTTATGACATCAATACCCGTTACGGTACAAAAGCAGGGGATTTGGCCTTGAAGACGGTATCAACAGAAGTGGGGAACTTCTTTCTTGATAAAGGTTTTGAGAAGTTTCCTATCGGACATTTTAACGGTGGGAACTTTTTGATAGGACTTAATGGGAATGTCAATACCGTAAGCCCCTTTTTAGAACTGATGTCTATCAAGTTTGATGACTTTCTCATCAATGATATCGAAGTCAAGATAAAGGGTGCTATTGTCGATAAAAGTCTAAGTTCAGATGTCATCGCACTGAGCGAACGCCTGTTCGAGCTGAAAGATGTAGATCACGACGATGAAGAGGCAAGAGTATCATCGGAGTATGAAGATGTCACTCTTTTGGAGCTCCAAGAGAATGTAAAGTATGCCATATCGAATAAAAAACTTTCACTGATGTTTCAGCGTATAGGTACTAAGGAAGAGGTCGTTCAGGTCAGTATCAAACTGCGGGGCAAAGACGATAAGATCATCCATCAAAAAAGCTTTATGCCCGTAGTGAAACGTCTGGGTTATGAACGTGAATATGATGAGCTTATCTTAGAAAAGATACTCCAGGTCTGTAAGGGCTTGGGGAACACATCGTTTGCTTTTAACATATCTCCATCGGTGATTAGAAACAGACGCTTTTTACAGCGCTTTAAACAGATGGTCGAAAATGAAGGAATAGATTATAATCGCCTGATCATCTTTCTTTCGGAAAAAGAGGTGTACGCCAATATGGAGCGTTATAACGCCATTCTTAATGAATACAGAGCCATGGGTGTTCGTCTCGTCTTGGACAACGTCGGTTCGATGAATGCATCGGTAGAATATCTAAAACGACTAGAAGTTGATATAATTCGCTTTGATAAACACTTTAGTAAACACATGGACTCTCCTGCTTATATCGCATTGATCAAGGCATATAAAGCAATGGCACAGGAGCTTGGGATGAAATCATGGGTCAAGATGGTGGATACAAAAGAACTGAAAGATCTCTTTGAAGAGATGGAGATTGATTATATTCAGGGAAATGCTATCTCGAAAATAGTCAATTACGATAAATTAAAAGAAGAACTGTAGAAAGGTATATAATGAAATACGGAGAAAAGATCGTATCAGAGTTTGATGTGGACAAAGATTTAGAGATCTGGCCAAATGAGCACAAAAAGAACTATCTTATCAAGATGACACTGCCGGAGTTTTCTTGTTTGTGTCCAAGAAGCGGATATCCGGACTATGCTACGATATACTTGGAGTATACACCGGATGAGTATGTCGTTGAACTGAAGGCTATAAAACTTTATATCAATGCATTTAGAGACCGTCATATCTCACATGAGAACACGGCGAACGAGATCTATGATGTTTTGGATGCCAAGTTGAAGCCTAAATATATGAAAGTCACAGCAGACTTCAATCCACGTGGAAACGTACATACCGTTGTGGAGATCGACAGTTCTAAACTAGAAAGATAGATCTATATCTTAGCAAGAAGGAGGCCTATGTAAGATGTTCAAGCATATTATTGAAGACAAACTAGGCCTTACTTCAGCAGACAACGATTACAGAAGATCCTACTTTGTCTTATCGACACTCGTCGTTCTGGCGCTTACACTCTCTTTTTTTGTCTATTTCAATACTTTTGTAATACCGCTGTACAGCGTCGCCATACTTGATGGAGTCAGTCTGCTGGCTTCATATTTTTGCTGGTACATACTTATTAAGCGTCAAGATATAGAACTGGCTTCCACGATACTTATTGTTATAATTTTTATACTGACATTTTTGTTTATTATGGATCAAAATCATAAAGACTATGCCTTTGCGTATGGAGTAATATTGCCTATTGTAAGCATTTACCTCAAGGGAATACGTATTGGATTGCTTTATAGTGCAGTCTATTTTGGTAGTTTGTTGAGTGTAGCGTTTTTTGGTATCGATGTCTGGGAGCCGGTTGGGTTCACCTTAGTTTCATTTATAAACCTTGCAGCAGTCTATTTCATAGTGGGACTGCTTGTGTTCTATTATGAACTGAGTCGTTCAGAGGCCTTTGAGAAGCTTCAGGAGCTTTCCACGACGGATGCATTGACAGGACTCTTTAATCGACGACATATCGATCTGAAGATGCATGAGGTATACACCTTGTCACAGCGTTACCAGACGCCTTTCTCACTGATACTTCTTGACATTGATGACTTTAAGAAAGTGAATGACACCTGTGGACATTTGCAGGGAGACAGAGTCCTCCAGAAAGTCTCTCACATACTCTCTATAAACTCCAGAGAGAGTGATATCGTCGGAAGATGGGGTGGAGAAGAGTTTTTGATCGTCTGTCCGAACACAAACATACACAGTGCCAAACACGTGGCGGAAAAGATGAGAGAAGCCGTACAAAATGAGGTCTTTGATATCGACTTTCCTGTCACGGCAAGTTTTGGCGTCAGTGAGTATACGAATAATCAAGCCTATGAAGAGATCGTCTTGATGGTGGACAGAGCGCTTTATAAGGCAAAAGAAGAGGGCAAGAACAAGATAGTTTTGGTGCACGAGTGAAGATGACACATTATTCACACAAGTATCTTTTATAATCCATTCAGAAAGAGAAGAAGAAGTGACTCTCCTTTCTTCTTCGTCTCCTTTCGTTTCATTTATTCTCCCAAATTCAAAGCAGCTTATATCATTCTCCCACAGGATATAAGCTATATGTTACTTTATTCACGGTGCTTTTGAAATTAAACCATCAAATGACAATCCAACCTCTATTAAAAGGGTATAATTAGTGAAAATAGAAATTAATATAGATTGATGATGATAAGAAAAGTTTTTAAGAAAAAGAGATCTAACCCGAAGCTTGATGCGATAATGAAAAAATACAAGATCCCGAGGGAGCTTTTAAGCATCAATAGAAAGATGGTCTCACGTGCTATTTTGGTAGGCATGTTCATCGCGATGATACCCATGCCGATGCAGATGCTCGCCGTAATACTTATCGTGCCATTTTTTAGATTTAACGTACCAATCGGTGTCTCTCTGGTGTGGATCACTAACCCTTTTACCATGCCTTTTATCTACTATATAGAGTATATTACGGGAAATTTTTTGTTGATGCAAGAGGGTGTACAAGATATTCAGATGACACTTGAGTGGTTTACAAACAATATAGGAGATATATTTCTTCCTTTGTATGTGGGAACACTGTTTTATTCGGTTCTTCTTTCCGTCGGTGGTTATTATCTGGTTAATCTTCTTTGGATTGCATCTATTAGAAAAGCAAAGAAAAAAACACCGGATCAGGTCGAGGAAGACAAATAGTCATCTAGCCAGATCAAAGCTTGCTCATAACTAAGAAACTCACCTTCAAGTTGTGCCTCATAAGCATCTTCGAGTATCTTCTTAAACCCTTTTCCGGCTTTCATACCTCTATCAATCAGATCACGACCCTGAATAAGGGCCTTCGGCCCGTTCTCATGGACATCTAATTCTTGTGCCCTTTGAAGCAACCATTCTCCGGCAGGATATGCCCTTTTACTAGCTTGATCTGTTGTTCGACCAAAGTTATCTGCTTTGGCGAGGATGACAAGGTCTTCGATGTTTACCCTGGTCGAGAGTCTTCTGATGGCCGAGTCTTTGGAGTTCTGTTTATATAATTGTGTGGGCATAAGGTGTTCTTTGATAAGAGGGGTGATCGTGTCAAGAAGGCCTTTTTCATCACTGAGTCGGTTTAGAAGGGATATGGTCGGTTCAAGTATGTTCTCATGACCGATGGCGGATACTCTGCCGTCGATAATCTGTGTCGTCTGTGCTTTTGCAAGATCATGACATAAGACAGCAAGCATAAGGAGCAGGTCTCTTTTGTTATCACCTGTTTTAAGTTCAGCCATGGCATCAAGACTCAACATTGTATGTGTCCAAACATCTCCCTCGGGATGATAGTTTTCATCTTGAACAACACCCTGAAGTGCTTTTAACTCGGGGAAAAGAGCACCTAACTCGTCTAGAAGCATAAAACCAAGAGAGGGCTTGTCAGCTTTTAGCAGAAGCTTTTTGTACTCCTCGAATATACGCTCTTTAGGAAGCTCGTCCAGCATCTTCTTTTCAACCATGTTTTGGCATAGTTTTAATGTGTTAGTATCGAGTTTGAAATCAAAACGCGCGGAAAACTGAGCAGCTCTGAGTATGCGTAGAGGATCTTCAATAAAGCTTTCATCGTTCACATGACGGATGATACCCTTGGAGATATCCTCTTGTCCGTGATAGGGGTCTAGAAGGCGAGAAGTCATCACGTCATAACCAATAGCGTTCATCGTAAAGTCACGGCGCCTTGCAGCCGTTATAAAATCCAAGTAGCCATTCGTCTGGATATGAAACCCTTTGTGTCCCTTTGCTGTTTTGATCTCTGTCCGGGGCAAAGAGATGTCAAAGTCACACTCATCAAGACGTATTTTCAGTACACCAAAACTTTTGCCGACTTCGTGTACGGGTGCGATACGTTCAAGACTTGATTTTAGCGTATCAAGGGAGGAGAGGTTATACACCTCGATATCGATGTCCTTACTCTCTTTGTGCATCAAATAATCACGTACATATCCACCTACGATAATAGGCCGTGCTCCTGAGTCAATAAGTGTATCGCAGAGTCTTATGATGGGAGAAGAGAGTTTCATAATAGACGCTTGAGTGCTTCTTCAAAAAGTTTTTCACTCTCGTCAAAACTGTCGTCGGAATTGAAGATGTCGCTCATGCATCCGTAAAGCTCTTCGTCTTTTACGATGAGATGGAAGGCTTTTTGCCTGTCGTCAAGCCATGCTTGGTTGTCTTCTTGGTAAGAAGCCAGTTTCATCTTTACATATTCCAATACATTATTGATATCGTCTGGGTCGTCAAGAAGGTTGGACAAGTATTTAGATGCGCTGTCCAACTCCTCTTGATAGATCTTCTTGTCCATGTAGATCGCGACAGCCAGCATTAAAGAGATATGCTCGATCTTTTGTCCATAGTTCTTAGTCTTCCAGTGAATATAACACTTTTCTAAAAATGAGGTACTGGGTATAGTGATTTCAGTCGGCAAGAGAAAGCCTTGTAATTTTTAAACAGTGTAACATAAAATTAATATGAGCAGAATAGTACGGATAGTAGTTTTATTGTTTGAATGACGATAAGAATACTCTGAAGATTAAAAAAACATGATGACAAGGCCTCTAAGATGGAGGATGCTTTTTAACGATTTTTTAACATTGTATTAACAATAGTGTAACAATCTAGTGTTAAACTTATTCCTAGAAATTAATTCTAAAGGAGATGATATGATTAAGAATATCGCAATCGCAGGTCTAACAGTAGCCCTTTTGGCAACATCAGCAGTAGCAGCTAGAGGTGGCAAAGGAGGTGGTGGAACATCAACTACTCCTACGATGACTCAGGATCAAAAAGACACACTTCTTTTTATCTATCAGGAGGAGAAGGTCGCACGTGACACTTATATTACTTTAGGAAACCTTTTCCCAAATGAGGGAACATTTCAAAGCATTCAGGGTTCGGAGCAGCAACACATGGACAAGGCACAGGGTCTTTGCGAGACTTACGGTGTAGACATCTCCAATGTAGATGAATCAGATGTCGGTGTATTTGTTGTGCCGGTACTTCAAGAGCTTTATGACACATTGGTAGCCCAAGGTTCTTCATCTGCCTTAGATGCTGTAAAAGTCGGTGAATATGTAGAGGTCACAGATATTGATGATCTTGAGCACGCTGAGATAGGTATGCCGGCAGATGTTGTTAATGTATACGAAAACCTAAAAGCAGGTTCTTATAATCACCTAGACGCATTTAGAAACGCTATCAGTAAATATTAAGAGGCTGGTCGCATCCTATGAGATTTATTGTATATATCGGGCTGATACTGACTCTTTTAAACGCACAGGAATTTTCTCTTAAGACGCCTGAAGATGCGGTGAGAGGGTACTACAATGCAATGAATCACGCTGAGATCAATCTGTTGAGAAAAGTCATGGTCAAAGACTCTTTTGACGAGACAGTTCAGATCTACGCACTTTCTGTAGCACTTAAGGACGCAGCATTTCATAAGGTCTTGAAACGGTATGGAAGCAGTCCTGAGGTAGACAAGGAAGTGCAGGAGGTAGTTGAAAAGAAACTACAGGCACTCCCGCCCAAGGTTATCTCTGACTTGGTGACGACACCGCTTGGTAAAAGCCGTGCTGTGGTTCGTTACAAAGAGGACGGGAATAAAAAGCAGCTCTACACTTCAGTACACGATTCGCTATGGAAGATAGACTATATGGCGGGGCGTCAGATCGATTAGTTTGGATCGCTTCCAAACTGATCTTTACTTACATCTTTTAGAAGAACTTAGTATAAATTATCAACCAAACTTACCAGTGATGTACTCTTCTGTCAGTTTTTCAGCTGGAGTAACAAACAGTTCTTCTGTCTTACCAAGCTCTATAAGGTCACCTAAATACATAAATCCAGTATAGTCGCTTACACGTGCGGCTTGTTGCATGTTATGTGTGACAATAAGGATAGAGACCTTCTCTTTCAGTTCGATGATGAGCTTTTCGATTCCCTGGGTAGAGATAGGGTCAAGTGCTGAAGTCGGTTCGTCAAAAAGAAGGACTTCCGGTTCGACAGCGATTGCTCTGGCAATACACAGACGCTGCTGCTGACCGCCTGAAAGACCGTTTGCATCATCTTTAAGACGGTTACTTGTCTCTTTCCAGATAGCAGCATCCTGAAGGGCTTTTTCTACACGGTCTTGTAGTTCAGTCTTGTTCTTGATACCTTTTAGACGTAGGCCATAGGCAACATTGTCAAAGATACTCATCGGAAAGGCTGTCGGTTTTTGAAAGATCATACCGATCTGGGTACGGAGTTTGATCATGTCTTCTTTCTCATGAAGAATATTACGACCTTCAAAAATGATCTCTCCATTATACGTATTGCCTGGATAAAGGTCATGCATACGGTTAAAAGAACGAAGAAGTGTTGTCTTACCGCAACCAGATGGTCCGATAAGGGCTGTTACCTTGTTCTTCGCAATAGGCATAGTGATGTTTTTTAGGTTCGGCTCATCCACACCAGCATAGGTAAACTCAAAGTTTTTTGTCTCAATTGCTTTTTCTTCGGGGATATCGATTATAGTCGGCATGATTATTTTCTCTTCTTTCTTGTCATTAGTAATAGGCGGCCTAAGATGTTTAGACCAAGGATAAACATGGATAGGATAAAGGCTGCTGCCCATCCAAGTTTTTGCCAGTCTTCGTAGGGACTGGTCGCATAATTAAACATTGTCACTGTCAATGAAGCGATAGGCTCACTCAGGTCGGTGTTTAAGAAGTTGTCGTTGAACGAAGTAAACAGCAAAGGTGCTGTCTCACCCGAGACACGCGCAACCCCAAGCAGAACACCGGTCAAGATACCTGTCTTCGCGCCGCGTAGAACCACCTGAAGGATAACCTTGTATTTTGGTGCACCCAGGGCAAAGGCAGCTTCGCGCAGCGTCGAAGGCACGAGTTGGAGCATGTCGTCGGTCGTTCGCAGGATGATCGGTACCATGATGATCGTCAGTGCGATGATACCTGCCCAGCCACTGAAGTTCCCCATAGGGGCTACGACGATGGCGTAAACAAAAGAACCGATTACGATAGAAGGTGCTGACATCATGATGTCTGAGATATCTCTGACGACATTTGCCAACTTGGACTTCAATCCACCATATTCACTCAGATAGGTCCCACCCATGATGCCAAGAGGAACACCGACCAAAGTGGCGATAGAGATAAGAAGGGCTTGACCTATGAGGGCGTGTTTAAGTCCACTCTCTTCATATCCCGGAGGGGCGCCTTCAAAGATGAAGATATTCCAGTTAAGGGCATCAATACCGTTTATGATGAGGATACTTAGAATCCAGAGTAAAAAACCGATACCGATAAAAGCAGAAAATGTTGACAGGGCCATGACGATCCTGTTCATAAGAATACGTTTTTCAGTATGCGTCATTTTGCTTTCCTTCCGCGTTTAAGGAACGCAAATTTTGCAAAAGCGATGACAGCAAAGCTCAGTACAAAAAGAACAAGGGCTAAGAAGAATAGACTTGAGAAGTAGAGGTCCTCATCCGCTTCAGTGAACTCATTGGCAAGGGTGACGGGGATGGAAGTTGCCGGATCCGTGATAAGTGATGGGATCTTATGGACGTTACCCATGACAAAGGTCACGGCCATCGTCTCACCGATAGCACGCCCTAGGGCCAGGATAGCAGCACCGATGATACCCGCCTTAGCATAAGGGATGACAACGTCTTTGATCACGTCCCACTTAGTCCCGCCAAGTGCATATGCCGACTCTTTTAGGATATCAGGTGTCGTGTTCATCGCATCACGCGTCACAGCTGCCATAAACGGAAGGACCATGACGGCAAGAACGATACCTGCGGTCAAAAGACCGATACCAAGACCACCGAACATATCTCTGATGATAGGCACAAAATAAAAAAGACCCCACATACCGTAGATAACCGAAGGGATCGCGGCAAGAAGCTCAATAGAGACACCTACGGGTGCTTTCATCTTCTGTGGCGCGATCTCGGATAAAAAGATTGCAACACCGATAGCGACAGGTACTGCAAGTAACATAGCCAGAGCTGTTGACATGATTGAACCCATAATCGCGGGAAAAGCACCGAACTTTTCAAGGTTTGGTGCCCATTTACTGTCAAAAAGGAAGTCAAAACCAAAGGCATCCATTGCCGGTTTCGCTTCTTGGAACAAGATACCGAAGATGGCACCGGTCACAAGAAGGGTCAATAATGCGATAGAGAGTGTTGATAGGTGAAAAACCCTGTCTAGTATCTTATTCATTCTTCTTCTTTATGTCTCTGTATCATCTGGAGACAATTTTTAATGATGAAACTTTACTATATTTAAATTACATAAAGATTACCGTTACGTAATTCAAGACAGTAAAGGCTTTAAAGCCGTTCTTAAATGATATCTGATGTAAAAATTGTTATACTTGCGCATCACATAAGGGAGTGCCACGTTGGAGAACATCACTATTATCGATGCTATTACAAAACGTTCATCAAAGCGTAAATTTTTAAATAAACCTGTTCCTAAGGAGATCCAAGAGAAGATCTTGGAAGCGGCCGCAATGACTCCATCGGGTGCGAATATGCAACCTTGGGTCGTCTATGTCATTTCTAATAAAGATGTCTTGGATAAGATCGGTGAAGATATCATTTCTCATATCGATGCAGGTGGAGATATCGATCAGTTCATACAGTACTATCCGATCAAATGGATAAATCCTTACAAGCGTCGTCGTATCACAACGGGTGCTGGATTGTACAAACTTTTGGAAGTAGACCGCAAAGACGAAGAGCGCCGCAAAGAGCTGTGGCATGATAACTATCGCTGGTTCGGAGCGCAGACGGTCTTTTTTGTTTGTACGGACAAGTCACTGATAGATGGGGCTCAGGGAGCACTGATCGACTGTGGGGCTTACATGCAGAGTATCATGCTTGCTGCCCAGGCTTTTGGGATAGACTCTTGCCCTCAAGGCTCAACGACCGAGTATGGGAAGATCATAGCCAAAACACTTGACCTTCCAGATAATCTGGCCCTTTTGTATAGCGTTGTTTTAGGGTATGAAGATACCGCCGCTGTTCAAAACACGTACCAGCCGGAACGTGCATCAATGGATGAAATAGTCACCTTCATAGACTGATGGTCTTGGGTTAAGCATTTTGCTTTTCTCAGGCTTGCTGTCTACTTCTGCTCTTTCTTTTCTTTTGTCTCAAGAAGAATGTTCTGTCCGGGCAGAGCAAAGTCTACGTTGTGTTTTATCAAGATCTCCCAGATCGAATAGAGCAGATCCTCTTTTACCTTATACCACGCTTCTCTTTCGGTACTACGGCTAAAGGTCTGTACAAAGATACTCAGATGTGAGGGATCAAACCGATCAAGATAGACAAAACGGTCCTTTTTCAGTCCCAATAGATGTTTCTTTGAGAGAAAGAGCTCTGTTTTTGATGCGTCTTCGTAACGTTTGATGTCATCGTTTTGGACTAGGTCAGGATGTTGTGCAACCATATATCGGATCTCATCGATAATCGCTTTTATAACCTGCGGCTGCGTTGAGTAGGGGATGGCAATATTTGTCTTGATCTCCCGGCCAAGTCGACGTTTACTCCAGTTCACCACAGGTTTCAAAGCTGCTTCGGCATTGGGCATAATGATAAGAGAGTTGTCAAAGGCACGTATACGGGTGGAACGAAGGCCGACTTTGACGACCTCACCCTCAAGGGTGCCTATCGTGATGAAGTCACCCTGCGAGAAGGTGTTGTCAAGCAGTAGGTTTAAAGAACCAAATAGATTGGCAATACTGTCCTTGGCGGCAAGGGCAATACCGATACCAAAGATACCTACGGAGGTTAGTACCGTCTGTAGACTGACCCCCATCTTGTTAAGGTAAAAGACAAAGGCAGAGATGACCAAAAAGGTCTTCAGGATATCTATAAAGAGGGATACGAGGGCTTTTTCGTTTTGACTGCTCTCTTGCGTCTCAAAGTACCCGATGATGACATAGGCGATCAACTCCATGGCCAAATAACTCAAACTAAACACATAGGCAAACAGTATAAAGGCCTCACCGATGTTGCTGGGAAGAAGGGGGTACATAAGGGTAAGGACAATATAGTCTAGAGCAGTCACACCCAAAAGAAGGCGTATAGGCTTCAATAATTTTCGGTTTTCATAATGCTTGAAGTTTAAAAAACCAAAACGCAAGACCCATTTGGAGAGATACAGACTCAGTGCGAGTAGGACACCAATGATAGAGAGCGAGACGAGCTTTCCACTGTTGAGGTACAAAAAACTGATCTGTTGGTTCAGCCATCTGGCAGAGGGAGAGGCATTGACACCATTGATGATATCATCATAATTGATCAGAGTAAAGATGGTTTCTTGCGTCAAAAGGTCTGGGTTCTTTTGAGTAAAGTCTATTAACCTTTCATAGGTCTCTAAGAGAGTGATATAGGCCTTGAAGTTGTCTCGTATGCCTTGCGCCAGAGGGTTGTCATCTTTTAGGACACTTTGATAGATCTTTGTAAAGCGTCTTTTTTCCTCCTCGCTAAGGCTTGTGCGTACCTCACCGGCAAAGTTGACAATCTCGTTTGTCGTCGGGTAGCCTTGAAGCATGCTGGACAAAGAGAGGACATAGTCGTTGACACGCTTGATATGTAAAAGATAGGCCAAGGCTATCTCATCGCGATAGATTGCGAACTCATTTCCTCTTTTTTTGTTAAGGTTGAGGCGACTCTGAAGAAAAAGGAGACGTTTATAGTAGTCCTCTTCTATCAAGAATCCTTCAGAGTAGGGGTCACTTTTTATACTTTGAAGGATGTTGTTCAGATAGATCTGGTTCTCTTTAAGCAAATCCTGCATCGCTTCGTCACTATCAAGAGCATCTTGCTCGAAAGCTCTTGATTGCAGCGTATGAAGCTTTTGAATTGATTCGTAAGTAGGCGTCGGATGGACCAGTTTGCTTAGGTCGTATGAGAACAGGGACGAGACTAACAAGATAAAAGAGATAAAGATACGCATGATCACCTCTGGGTTAAGATAGAGATATTATATCCCACTCTTGAGTCTAAAGGCTATTTTTGTATTGGTTTCAGATCAAAGCCGAATATCGAGCCCTCGTTTTCCTTGCTTTGTATCAAAAGGGTTGAGTTGTGAAGTTTAAGTACGTAGGTGACAATGGCAAGACCCAGACCCATGGAGTTGTCCCATGTGTTTTTTTGTACTCTATAAAACTTTGAAGTGATCTTGTCAAGTTCTTTTTCGGCGATGCCCATGCCTCTGTCTTGGACCATCAGCTTGTCATCTGTGATGGAGACGGTGACATCTTCTTGTGAATATTTCATAGCATTATCGATAAGGTTGATGATGACCGTCTCTATCATCGTCTTGTCAGCCACGACCGGATAGCGCTCACCTGAGAAATCGATCTGTCTGTCTTTGTATTTTTTGCTGAGGTTCATAATGATCTCTTGAGTCAGCTCCATCAGGTCAAACTCACAAACAGTAGGTTTTAGATCTTCATTCTCAAGTTTGACAGACAAAGAGATGCGTTCAATCATGGAGGTGATCTTTTTACTGTTTTGCATGATCTTTTCCAAAAAGCGCTGTCGGATCTTCATGTCGGTGTTGGGGTCGTCCAGGAGTGTCTCCGCATAGCCCTGGATCGAAGCGACGGGATTTTTGAACTCATGGCCGATGGCAGAAAGAATATCATTTCTTTGTTTGTTGATCAGACGCAGTCTTGCCGTATATTTGCGCTTTTGCTTGTCTCGGTTGTTAAGTTTTTTAGCCAGGTTTTTAAGTACGACAGCAACATATAAGAACTCTGAGAAATATTTTGGCTTGATGATGGCCTTATAGTTTTTATCAGATACTTCGCGTAGATAACTGGTTATCTCTTGAATATCATAATGGATCTTCTTGCTGAGTTTATAGACGATAATAAAACCTATGATAAGAAAGGAGGAGAAGACGATAGCCAAACGGGACCAGAGAGAATAAAACTCATACATAATAGCCTCAAGCGTGACAGAGAGGCGAAAGAAGACGGGTTTGTTCTTGTAAGCGACCTTCTTAGCCACATACATCGAGTCCACACCCATAGTGTGCGAGTAACGTGTGATGAACCCGTATGGAGCAGTGGCTGCTTGCATGACTTCTGCACGGCCCCTGTGATTGTCCATGGTCGTTTTGTCTTTGTCCGATTCGGCAAGGACAAGGCCGTTATCATCAATGATGGTCACACGCAGGTTGCTGTGTTCATGGATAGTGGCTGCGAATGTGTCAAGGTCATTGACATAGGGAAGCTGCATCTCAAGTAGGGAGATATGCTGTTCAAGTTGTTGTCTGTTGTCATGGATAGTAGTGTTTTTAATGCTCAGATACGCCACCAGCGAAGAGATGGCAAGGGTACCGATGAAGATGACTAGGAAGTTAAGAAAAAAGGATTGATGTAGCTTTAGCACAATGTATAACCCACGCCGCGTACAGTCTTGATATACTCTTTGTCTTTGTTCGGGTCTATCTTGTCTTTGAGTCGGTTGATGGCGACATTGACAGTCTTGTCCTGGTAGACTTCATCACCACCCCAGACATTTTCTAGAAGGTAGTCTCTGTCTAAGACGATATTTTGATTCTTGATAAGCGTTGAAAGAAGATCAAACTCAAGTTTGGACAGCTCGACATGTTTTCCTCCAGCAGTCACTTCCCTGTTTTTGGGGTTCATGATGATGTCACGGTAAGAGATGACTTCTTTATTGAAATCAGGTTTCGTGCGTTTAAGCACGGCTTTGATACGCATTGTGACCTCTTTCGGGCTAAAAGGCTTGGTGATATAATCATCTGCACCCCGTTCAAAGCCCTCCTCGATGTCACTCTCTTTGTTCTTGGCAGAAAGATAGATGACAGGAGTCTGGATACCTTTTTTTCGAAGATCAGAGACGAATTCACTGCCCTCGACTCCAGGAAGGTTTCTGTCCATAAGTAGAAGGTCTATACTTTCTTCCTCAAGCAGTTGATAGACACCTTTGGTATTTAGAAAACCAACGGTCTCATAACCCTCCTTTTGAAGGTTATATTCTAAAAGTTCTAAGATATCTTCTTCATCTTCGACGATGACAATCGATGCTTTGGACATGTCAATCCCTTATAGATAGGATGTTAGTAGCTCTGGATCTCTCCACCCTCTTTAGAGTAGAGCATTAGTTTGGCGATATTGATCGCATGATCTGAAGCACGTTCCAGTTTACGAAGTGTGCTGAGTACTTTTACATACTCGATGGACAGCTCACCCTCAACGATGATACGAGAAAGGATATCTTTTTCGAGGATAGAGTGAAGATCATCACACTTGCTCTCTTCGACCATTACGGAGCGATATAGATCAGTGTAATCACATTCGTCATGCTTTGAAAAACAATCAGAGATAAGTCTTAGTGCCGTGATGGAGCTTGAATGCAATTTGATAATAATATCATCAAGACTTTTGAGATTGCATTCACCTTCACAGTGTGCCTTCATACGGCGGGCGTATTTCTTTGCACCTTCACCGATACGGACCAGTTCGTTTGTCATCTTCAAGTAAGCGATCAAGAGACGAAGTTCTTGTGCTTCTGGCCCGAAAAGAGCAAAGGTCTTAACGATCTCATTGTCAATGGCATTGGCCTCTTTTTGAATACTCTTAAGCGTAGTCTTGACTACATCAAACTCTTCTGGAGCTTGGTTTTTATAAGCGTTTAACGCTTGTGTATGTGCTTCAACGACTTCAGAGATGAGTTGTGCCAACATTCCCTGTATTTCATTGATTTTGTTTTCGTAACGTGGAAGCATTACTTTCCTTTATGGCTATAAGTTTTAATGAAAAACTATTTATTAACTTTGAATAACCATGGAATAATATAGTGTGATTGTAACAAAAAGATTACACAAAAGTATAGCTTTGTAATCATATTGTTATTTAACTCACTTACAATTGCGGCAACAAAAAATTCACAAGGACTAAGATATGACCAAGATCGTACAAAGTTTGTTAATCGCAGTGGTTGCAACTTCAAGTTTAGTAGCAGGAAAAATCAGTGGAGCGGGCGCGTCTTTCCCAGCACCTTTATATTATGACTGGGCGTACTCGTACCAAAAAGACACAAAGACTCGTGTTAACTACCAATCAATCGGTTCAGGTGGAGGAATCAAGCAGATCTCTAAGCGCGTTGTTAACTTTGGTGCTTCTGATAAGCCACTAAAAACAAAAGAGCTTACTAAAAAGAAACTTCTTCAGTTCCCTGCAGTTATCGGTTCAATCGTTGTAGCTTATAATGTTCCAGGTGTTTCAGATGAGCAACTTAAACTTAAAAACTCTACTGTAGCTGATATCTTCGCTGGTAAGATCACTAAGTGGAATGACGCAGCAATCAAAGCTGATAATGCAGGTGTTAACCTTCCTGATGAGAAGATCATCGTATGTCACCGTTCAGACGGATCAGGTACGACTTATAACTTTACTTATTATCTTTCTAAGTCAAATGAGAACTGGAAAAACAACTTCGGTGCCGGAAAAGCAATCGACTGGGCAACTGGTATCGGTGGAAAAGGTAATGAAGGTGTTGCATCATTGATTTCACAGACTCCTTTTGCAATCGGTTATATCGAAAACGCTTACAAAGAGAAGAACAACCTGGCAGCAGCAACACTTCAAACGGCTAGCGGCAAATGGGTAACGGCTAGAGAAGAGAACTTCAAAGCAGCAGCAAAATATGCTTCATGGACAAAAGAAGACAACTTCTATGCCCTTTTAGCACTACAGCCTGGTGATACTTCATATCCAGTAGTAGCAGCAACGTTCATCCTTCTTCCGACGGAAAAAGCTGACATGAACAAAGACGTTGTAGCCTTCTATGATTATGCATTCAAAAACGGTGATGCAGCAGCGAAAAAACTTGGTTATATCCCTCTTCCAGAAGAGACTAAGAACATGATTCGTTCTTACTGGGCTGACAACGGCATCAAGTAAGACCCACAGGAAGTAAAGTCTTTTACTTCTCTGCCTGTACTGCTTAGGGCATAAAACATCGAGTAGATTCATTCTTCATCCCCTTCGGGGGATTCTCCTAAAACTTCTTTATCTGCTATAATCTAGAAACATTCTCATTTAGGTTGGGTAGATGAACGAAGAAGAACTCTTAAATCTTTATTTGGAAAAACTAAGACTTTTGTCTTTGCAGCGATTGCAGGAAAAAAACATCTCTGTAATAGAGGCCTTAAAAGAGTCCTTACGTTATATTGAGGGTGAGATGAAAGGATATTGATATGGCAGCAAACCCTGCATTGACGATTATGCAACTTGAACAGGCGCTCAACAATCTCCATAATACGATGGTGGACGAACATGGCAAGTTGACTTTGGATGATAGTTTTTTTAAAATATTTGACGCACTGATGCTAAAACTTCAAGAAGCACGTGATCTTGCCGAAAGTATGCGATAATGGTAAAAAGGAAGAAGAGATGAGAGTATTGATTGCTTGTCTGCTGGGTCTGGCATTGATGATGCCGGTATTCGCTGATGATTGCCAAGTCAAAGGAGCGAGGGTACAGTGGCTTACAGATTACTGTATGTACACGCTTGATACAGATGATGTCCCGGAAATAGAGGCTTGCATGCGTGATGATGCAAAAAATGAGTATGCGGATGAGTGTGCAGCCAAGATCAAATACAAAAGAAAGATGTGTAAGATCGCTATAGATGAAGAGCAGATCAGTATGTCACTACAGGAGTGTTTGCTCGATGAGAGTTTTATGGGCTCAACCGTCAAAAATATCGGGATAGCTGAGCAGTAAATCAAACACAGGTATGTCCAGAGATGATAAAGATAGAGATATTAAGGTCTGATATAACACGCCTGAACGTCGATGCCATCGTCAATGCGGCAAACCGTTCACTTCTTGGTGGTGGCGGTGTTGACGGGGCTATCCATAGAGCAGCGGGCAGCAGGCTCTTGGAAGAGTGTCGAACCTTGAACGGGTGCGAGACAGGACATGCCAAACTGACACAAGGTTATGAGCTGCCGGCAAAATATGTTATCCATGCCGTCGGTCCCATCTGGCAGGGCGGGTCTGAAGGTGAAGAAGCACTTTTGGCCTCGTGTTACAGAGAGTCCATTGAAATAGCCAATAGTTATAAGATACACTCTATAGCTTTTCCGGCCATCAGTTGTGGTGTCTATGGTTTTCCCATCGACAAGGCTTGTGACATCGCGGTCGCTGAGGTCATAAAGTCCGCACAAGATACGACGATACAGCACATCATCTTTTCATGTTCTAATGAGAGGGTTGAAGCTGCGTTGCAAAAGAGCCTATTGAAGTTCAACGGAACATATTAGGTTTTGTTATAATGGTAGGAATGGAGGCGGGGATGAGACGATTTTATCTTTTTTTATTACCACTGTTTTTTTTAGGATGCGACAGCATCGGTCTAGGGGGATCATACCCGTCTATCTACACAAAAAATAGTTCTGAATGCGGTTGTGATGGTGTTATGTACATGATCAAAAACCCGAACCAAAGAGCTCAAAAGATCACCCTGGTACGTGTCAGACAGAGTGGGACAGCTCCGAAGAGCCGCCAAGATGTATCCATGATCCTTCAGCCTAGGATCGAGAAAAAACTAGGCTGTTCAGAAATAAACCTTTATATCTCAGGACGTTCGCCCTATTGCGATACACAACAAAGTTTTTATGTCAAAAAGTATAAAGAGCTAAAAACAAAAAATTAATACCTTGATCCTTTCCAGTCAGTGTTTGTTGTTTTAAGACTTTTGCACAGTTATTGTTTATTCTGAATCGTATCAGCTTGAGACAACTTCTCTTTCTCAAGCACTATCTTTCGGTGTTCGAAATATGAAAAGATGACAGGAACAACAAACAGGGTGACAAGCTCGACCAACATCCCTCCCAACGTCGGAATAGCCATGGGTTTTATTACTTCGCTTCCTGTACCCGTTGCCCACATGATAGGCAACAGCGCCGCGACGGTTGTCACACTCGTCATAATGAGTGGCCTGATCCTTCTTGAACCGGCTTCGATGATACTTTCCTTCAAGCCATCCCAATCTTTTGGTCTGTTCTTTTTTATGCTCTGTTGGAGAAAGGTGATCATAAGAACACCATCATCCACAGCGATACCGAAAAGTGCTATAAAGCCTACCCAGACAGCAACGGAAGTATTAAATCCACCGATCCATAAAAGAATGAGGCCTCCTGCAAATGCAATGGGAACGGCACTGAATATAATGGCTGCATTCCGTAGATTTTTAATCCCTAAATAAATAAGTATTAAATTGATAAACAGGGCCAAAGGAACCAGGATCATCAATCTGTTATTTGATCTGACCTGACTCTCATACTGGCCGGCCCAAACGACGGAATACCCTTTGGGAATGTCAACATTTTCTTCTATATGCCTTTTTGCTTCTTCGACAAAACCGATCAGGTCACGGTCTCTGACGTTTAACAGAACGAGGGATCTAAGCATCCCGTTTTCAGACTGGATGACAGCTGGTCCTGTGATGACCTGAATATCAGCAAGCTGTGAAAGAGGTATGTGTTGCCCTAAGGGACTGGGAACAAGTACCTTTTTAAGTTCATCAATACGATCTCTTAGCTCTTTTTTGTATCGGACCCGAATGGGATAGCGTTGTCTTCCTTCATAGAACTGACCGATGGTCATTCCGCCTACGGCCGTTTGAAGGATCTTGTTTATTGTTCCGGTATTGATCCCATAGCGGCTTGCTGCTACACGGTCTATATCAAACTCTATGTAAGGCTTACCGGTGATCTGTTCGGCATAGACACCATAAGCTCCTTCGACTTTTTCAAGCTCCTTTCCTATACGTGCGGCTATTTTTTCAAGGGTCTTAAGATCATCTCCAAAGACTTTGATACCGACCTGGGTCTTGATTCCTGTTGATATCATCGTGATTCTGTTTTCGATTGGAAACAGCCACGCATTGACCAGTCCCGGTACTTGCAGTTGCTCATCAAGTTCATTCATGATGTCATAGATAGTCGTACCATTGGGCCACTCTTCCTGGGGGATGAGTTTGACCACAGTCTCAAACATCGCGATAGGAGCAGGGTCTATGGCTGTATCGGCTCGTCCAAGCTTTCCAATCGCATTGGCAACAAGAGGATGCTCTTGCAGCTTTTTATCGGTATAGGCTAAGAGCTCACGTGCTTTGGTCATGCTCACATCGGGCGTTGTAATGGGCATATAGAGGACTTCTCCCTCGTTTAACGAGGGCATAAACTCTTTTCCTAGTCGGCTAAAGGCAAAGATCCCTGTAATCAAGATCACCGCAGGCAGGATTAAAAAGAGTTTTCTATGCTCAAGCATCCACTCAAGAGCGGGCTTATAGCTTCTGATGATAAAACGACTGACGCCATTTTTTTCAAGAGGTCTGAGTTTACCTTTTAAGAAATAAGCCGACAATGCCGGCACCAGGATAATTGCAACCATCACCGAACCGAACATTGCTAAGGTTTTGGCCCATGCCAGAGGACCGAACAGTTTTCCCTCGCTTCCTTCCAGACCAAATACCGGTAAAAAAGTGACAATAGTCGTAGATACCGCTGTTAAGATAGCAGGGCCGACTTCACGGGCTGCTTTGATGATGATCTCAATTCTCTCTTTTTTGGAAGCATCGGGGTTTTCTGAGAGGTGTGAATAGATATTCTCCGTCATGATGATCCCCATATCGATCATGGAACCAATGGCGATGACGAGTCCTGAGAGACTCATGACATTGGAGTCGACATCCAGCAGTTTCATAAGGATAAAGCTAATACCGACCCCCAAGGGAAGGGTGAGGGAAACAAGGACAGAAGATCTAAAGTGCAGTAGAAACAGCATGATGACAACGATGGAGACAACAATCTCTTGGGTTAGGGCTGAGTATACTGTCCCGATAGTCCTCTCAATGACTTCGGTTCTGTCATAGAAGGGGATCAGTCTTACGCCTTGAGGAAGTCCCTTTTCAACAATTTTCAGTCTCTCTTTGACTCTGTCAATGACGTCTTTTGGGTTTTCTCCAAAACGCATGGTAACAACACCGCCTACAGACTCAATACCGTTTTTATCCAGTGCACCCCTTCTAAACCCCGGACCTATATTGACACTGGCCAGGTCCTTTACACGAATTGGTGAGTTGTTTTTAACGGCAACAACGACATTCTCGATATCGGCAACGGTCTTGAAAAATCCCTTGCCACGAACGATGAACTCTCGGTCCCCTTCTTCAATGACTTCAGCACCCACATCGATGTTGCTGTTTTGGATCGCTTTGATCAGTGTTGAGAAGTGAACGTCATAAGCAAAGAGTCTATTAGGGTCGACGTCGATCTGATACTCTTTGACAAAGCCTCCAATGCTGGCGACTTCACTAACACCTTCGACCCCTTGAAGAAGGTATCGAACATAAAAGTCCTGTATGGACCTAAGTTCTGCCAATGACTTGGGGTGTTCGGCCTCTTTATCATTTTCAATGGTGTACCAAAATATCTGTCCAAGTCCCGTAGCATCGGGGCCCATTTTTGGGGTTATACCGGTTGGCAGTTCAGAAGTGGCCGTAGAGAGCTTTTCCAATACACGACTGCGACTCCAATAAAAATCAATATCATCGTTGAATATCACATTGATGATAGAGAAGCCAAAGGCCGAGGTAGCACGTATGTTTTTGATCCCGGGAATACCTTGCATCATAACACTTAAAGGATAGGTGATCTGCTCTTCAATATCCTTGGGAGAACGTCCCGGCCATTCCGTAAAGACGATTTGCTGATTCTCTCCGATATCGGGAATTGCGTCGATTCTTGCAGTGTTCAGACTAAACACAGAAAGTAGGGCTATGAATACAAAAGCTACGACGACAATGGCACGATGACGAATAGATAGTTCTATTAAATTCTGAATCATTAGAACTCCTTAGTGATTGTGCCCTGAAGCTTTAATTGTTTTCATATCCTCGTATCCCCCGAAGAGTTGTGCTTGCGCATCTAGTAAGAAATTACCCTCGATGACGACCTCTTCACCTTCTGTTAGCCCATGCTTGATCTCCACATAACCATCGGACTCATAACCGGCATGAATTGGTTTTGCCTGGAAGGTACTATCCGTCACTCTGACCCAGACGACCTTCCTCTTTCCTGTATCGATAATAGCGGTTCTAGGGACCACTAGAGGCATACCGTCAATATCGATGTTTAAGACAGCGTTTGCGATCATCCCTGGTTTTAGCTTGCCGGTCGTGTTTTCTATCGTTGCTCTGACTTTAAGTGTTCTTGATCTTGTATCCAAGACAGGATTTATAAAATCAATTTCACCTATGAGGGTTTCACCGGGAATAGCAGTAAAGGCTAGATCAAGTCTCTGACCGATCTTTACCAGTGATGCGTCATGTTCATAGACATCCATTTCTACCCAAACTATCGATAGGTCTGATAGCTCAAAAAAGTTTTCTCCCTCTTTAAAATACTTTCCTACGGTAGCATTCCTATTTTGGACAATGCCTGTGGTATTGGAGTAGATGGTAATCTGTCTTGGCACTTTTTTCTCCTGGTACCATTTTTCAAATTGAAAGTCCTTGATCCCCCAGAGGTTTAACTTCTCCATACTTTGTGTCAGCATATCTTTGAAAATTTTTGATCTGTCTGTTGTATAGCTTTGTCTTGCAAGCAGATACTCTTCCCCTGCAGTGATAAGTTTTGGGCTATAGAGGTCGATAACAGGATCACCCATTTGGATGATGCTTCCAGTGGACTTGACATACACTTTTTCAACGCGGCCGCCAATCCTTGCAGGGATATTGCTCTCTTTCTCTTCAGATTGCATAACTGACCCAAGAAGCCGGATCTTCTTTGTCATCTTCATACTGGTCACCGGGAAAAAATCTGGTTTAAAATGTTTGAGTTGGGTCTTTCTCAGTTTCACCTTTGCAACGACTTTCACAGCAGCATCATCGTCCCGAGGCTTTATCAACATCGACGTATGTTCGATTGCTGAACGTTCATCATCATCAACGACTATTTTCGTTAAATTCATATGGCAAATCGGGCATTTTCCTGGTTTGTCCTCTCTTATGTGTGGGTGCATCGAACAGGTATAGTACACATGCTGTTGTAGGTGATCAAGTTCTTCGCCTGACTCTGCAGTATTCTGTGTTGATTCTTCCATACACGCGGTAGTAAAGAATAGAACAGAGACTAATAGTATGGATCTTAATAATTTAATCATCTAAAGGCTCCCCCTTGATATATTTTAAAAGGACTCTTTTGGTATCCCTTTTTGCTTCAAGCGCTATTTTGTGTATAAGGATGTTCTGCAATTTCAATTCACTTTGCAACAGCTCGATATAAGTGGCATTTCCAATTCCATAAGACTTGGACGTGATATATCGGGAGTTCATAGCGAACTTGATTATTTTTCTCTCAAGTATTTCAATCTCGCTGATGAATTTTTGTATCTCTTTGGATACCAGGGCGATATCTCTGCTTTTTGACCGTTTGTAATCCTCATAATGTCTAAGGGCTTGAAATTTTTCTTGCAAAGCCATACCGTATTTGGAATGCCTCTTATCCGATATCGGAACAGGAAAAGTGATGGCTGCACTGACAAAGTCTCCATGCTTGTCGACATCCGATCTTTTTGTATACCCTAAAGAGACCGTTATATCAGGTATTTGATTTAATTGGGAGGCGTTTAGACTATACTCTTTGGCGTTTAATTTTTCTTGCAGACCCAGCTCCCTGTAGTCTACTGTTTCAAGTGCATCGGTTTCTAAAGACATCCATGGGATAGAGCTTTCCTCTATTTGGGTGTCGCCTATCAGATAGACAAGCCTGTCGTCAATTTGAGAGAGTTCATAGCGCTTATTACTGATATCACGTTCAATCTCAGCCTTTCTGATCTGTACCTCTAATATGGCTTGTTGTGAGAGCTTTCCTGTTGCATAGAGTCTATTGCTTACTTTTAGGATTTGTTCGACCCATATGCTTTCATCGTTTAAAACGGAGAGCTCCTGTGATATTTTTCTTTTAAGGATAAGGATTTCCCAAAAAGCCCTCGTAAGGTTTCTTTTTTTGTCTTTGGCTTCATAACGATAAGCTTCAGATAGAGCGTCAAAGGCACTTTTTACCTTTGCATATTTGGATGTTAAAGGAATCTTTTGTGAAATACCAAATTCTACTCCCGTCATAGGGGTTTGATCAAATGACAATGTTTCTACTGGAAAGTTCTTTGCCGCTATTTTAAAATTTGGATCCCCCCATGACCCCTTAAGTTTAGCCTCTTCGGAACTGGCCCTATGTTTGAAAAGCGCAGATTCGACACTCTCGTGTTTTTGAAGTGTGAGAAGTGCCTCTTCGAAGGTTATGGCTTTTATGTTGACAGTCAATAAGAAGAGAGAAGCCGTCAAGACCCTGAGTATTTTATATATCACTACTGTCATTTGTCCTTTCCTGTTTTCTCTTTTTAATCATGATATCATTAACTTGTGTATTGTTTGTGAACACTCAGATGCCTGAAACAATGTCGTCACATAAGGTGTACAACGACGAAATGCGGTGAAGAATGGAACGTTCTACATGGTACAATAAGTGAAGGAGATGTTGCATGGTACGCTTACTGGCTGCATTGTTGTTGATCATGTCTTGTGCTTTGGGTGAGAACAATGAGAGCAGAAAAGATGTCTTATATACCAACCTTGTCGGTATGGCACTTATCACGACTTGGGGGCTTGCCAATTGGGATTATGCGAAGAGCAGACCGCATTTTGATGATGAGGGGTGGTTTGGGCACAATACAAAATCCGGAGGGGCTGACAAGCTCGGGCACTTTTATGCTTCCTATTTGGTGGGGTCCGGGCTTTCAGAGCTCTACAGGAGCTGGGGATATGCACGAAAGGAAGCTGTATTGTACGGCTCCATCTCCTCTTTTTTCTTGATGAACTACATGGAGACAGCCGATTCCTCCAGTAGAGAGTTCGGCTTCTCTTACGAAGATTTTATAATGAACACATTGGGTTCGGTCGGTTCCTATCTCTTTCACACGACTCCCGGACTTTCCGAACGGGTCGATCTTCGAATCGAGTACATCCCAAGTTTTGATACGGAAGATATAGTGACCGAATATGAGAAGATGAAGTATCTTCTTGCTTTTAAGGCCGAAGGCTTTGAGTGCATATCAAATCCTTATCTGAGATACACAGAGTTTCATGTGGGGTATTACACAAGGAACTATAAGGGTGCCTACTCGCGAGAGAGTGAACGTATCATCTATCTTGGCGTCGGTATCAACCTTTCCAGAATTGTAAGAGAAAACGGCTATAAAAGAACGGCTCGTTTTTTAAACTATTATCAGATGCCCTATACTTACCTTCCACTTGAAAAAGATTTGAACAGATGACGGGATATGATTGTGTCCGCTTTGTATCTTGAATACACACGCTCTGCATACTTTTTCGCTATCATTAATAGATGAAAATATTATTTTTAGAAGACGACCCGGTCATTGCCGACATCGTACTTGATTTTTTGAGTGAGTCGTATGAGGTGAAGCACTGCTATGACTCCGATACGGCCCTCAAACTTGCAGAAGACGAGAAGTTTTCCTTGTATATCTTTGATATCAATGTACCGGGTGTCTCCGGGCTTGAACTTTTAAAGAGCCTGCGTGATTTTAATGATACGACACCGGCTATCTTTATTACGGCCTATCAGGAGATACAATACCTTCGAGAAGGTTTTAAGGCC
>JBFEXN010000003.1:0-28699 GCA_041562655.1 Sulfurimonadaceae bacterium | reverse complement strand
CAAACGATTTTATCCGAAAACCTTTTGAACTGGAGGAACTCGATGCCCGAATCCAAAACATCAAGCGCCAGTTCAGTATTGATGAAGAGATCAGTATCGGTCCTGATATTCACTTTAACAGCCTCACGCATCAGATACGGATGAAGGATGAGATTGTCTCAATAAGCATGAAAGAGTCGAAGATACTGCAGTATCTGATCGCTAACAAGAATCGTGTCATCTCTTCAGATGAGATCTTGCAAAACCTGTGGAGTTTTGATGAGATGCCAAGTCATGATACGATTCGGACCTATATCAAGAAGCTTCGTCAGATCTTGGGTAAGGAGCATATCGTCAACATACGCGCGGAGGGGTACCGGTTTGAATAGTTTGGAAAAGAAGTCGTTCTACTCGTTCTTGGCTCTGTACAGTATCTCATCTTTTGTCTTTATCATCTTAAGTGGATATTGGTACTACACCGCGCAAAAAAGTATGTTTGAAAGCAATCAGCATTATAGACTCCAGCATGTCGCAGATACGATCTCGGAAGAGATCATTCATGCGCACATGGAGAGGAAGAAGCTTGAACTCCCTGATTTTGATTCAGATATGAGTATCGTCTTGATAGATGTCGAAGACAAGGTCATCTACGGTTCTCTGATGGGAGATGTCTTCCCGAGTAAGGCAGAGTTCTTTGAGAAAGAAGAACACTCCATTCTGATCTCGGATGCACCGCAGCAGCATCTGAACATAAAGTTTGTCATAGTCCAGTCAAAGGCTTTACATGATGAGGTTGACAAACTCAAGCGGAGCGTCTTGGGCGTCACTTTGCTGCTCATCATGATCATGATAACACTTGCCTGGGTACTGTCAAAACTTTTTATGCGTCCCCTTCATCAAAAGATCGAGCAGATAGAAGGTTTTGTCCATGATACGGCACATGAGCTCAATACCCCCATTACAGCACTTAAGATGAGTGTTTCACGTGCTTTGAAGAAGAGAGAGTATGATGAGAAGATCTTGAAAAACATCTCCATCAGCACCAAACAGCTTTTCGATATCTATTCGGCCCTGGCCTATCTCTCGTTTGAATCCAAACATAGGGCATCAGATCTTATCGATATCAGCCTTGTGTTGAAAAGAAGTGTTGCCTACTACAAAGAGCTGAGCGAGAGTAAGAGGATCGAGATATATGTCGAAGCAGAGCCTTTTATGTTCATGATCGATGAGACAAGGCTGAGTATGCTTTTTGGAAATCTCATCAGTAATGCGATCAAATACTCCTTGCCCGATTCCAAGATAGAGATAGGGCTGAAAGATGGTGTCTTTATGATCAAAGATCAGGGCATCGGCATAGACAAGGAAAAACTCTCGCAGATATTTGAACGATACAATAGACAGACGGAGTATGCTGGAGGATTCGGTATTGGTCTAAGTATTGTACAGAAGGTGTGTCAGGAATACGGTATCAGTATTGACGTCCATTCTGAGAAAGAGAAGGGGACAAGTTTTATCCTTAGATTTTAACTCAGATAATATCATTCTAGTTGGTGAATATAAGCTCTCTTTATTAATTGGGGCGGTAGAATAGTAGATATTTGTGATATGGAGATGCCTGTGGTCAAGTTGTTAACAATCAGACACGCTGAATTTAAAGCAGAGATGGATGAAAAGTTTAATGAGGATCAAAATATTACAAGTCTGGATGTCTTTGATGCTTTTGTAGCTGCCTTGGAAAAAGACACCAATGTCCTTGATTCAGAGGCCTTGAAGGCACTCGTATTCAATCAGTTCAAGAGTTACGGTGATTTTGACAAGACGATGAACGAGGTCGCTCAAAAGCTGACTCAGATCAATGAAAGTACAGGTCACGCCATTAAGGCAATAGATGAGCAAGACACCAGTGGATTGAAAGATGCCTATTCTAAACTAAAAGCTTATCAAGAGCGTATCAACGAATTAGAACAAGATGTTTATACGGATGACCTGACAGGTGCTTATAATCGTAAGTATTTACTGGGTAAAGAGTTGGACGAAGATGAGAACTTTCAAACAGATGGTCATCTGATGCATCTTAGGATAAACAACTTCTTAACGATCAATAAAGAACATGGACATGAATCCGGTGATGCTGTTCTAAGATTTGTGACCAAGTCACTGCAAAAACGGTTACGACCTATGGGCATACATCTTATCCGCTATCTTGGCGTGCAGTTTGTGGCGTTGGTGAAACCTGCAGTGGCAAAAAAAGTAGAGCGCATCTTTAATGAAACGGTAAACACAATACTTGAGCAGAAGTTTAAGACGCATGAAGCTAAGGTCTTCAGTATAAAACTGGAGTTTGAACATCAGGCTTACAAAAAAGGCGATTGTTTTAGGGATATATGTAGTATCTGAGTAGTCAAGACGATCGCGGGACTTGTTTACGGAGCTTGGTTTGTGGGATACAATCTCGCTTGCGAGATTGTATGTCTTTATTATTTGAAGTATTTCTCTAGATCTTTGATCACAGCACCTGGTACTGTCATGATCGTTGCAAATCCCATAAGGTCAAGTAGAGGATAAGAGATTGCGATATAGTAATCTGCTCTCATCGCTGTAGCTTTTCCGTTTTCGACTAGAACCATCCATGGAAGGAGACCTGCGTTTTGTGTACCGATTTTATCTGGGAACTTCATCGTACGTTTAGCCAGGTTTACACCGTATAGTGTTCTTCCTTCATCAAGTTCAAGTTTGAAGATAAGGTTTTTCTTTGCTTTCTTCTCAAGTTTTGCCTGAAGGTCTGCCTGTGCTCCTTCGCTGATCTCGATAGTGTCTTGATAGTAAGGACGAGAGATCATGAACTGATAGTTTGCAAGACCGTCAAATTCCCATTTGTCAGCAGATGGTGTGAGCTCCGGGAATGCCTTGTGTAAAGCTTCAAGAAGAGGTGCTTCATCGTTTAGTTTATAGTCTGCTTGTAAGAATGCACGTGTGAAGTAACGAGGATTTGTGATACGTACATTGTTATCTTTGGTATTAACCAAGGCACGCATTGAACCTGCTAGAAAACCACGACCCGGCTTGTTTGCAAGTGTCTTAAGATGTGGGTGAGTAAAGACAACTACATCCATCTTCTCTTTAGTCACTTTAGAGACAGACAATACCTCAAAACCGTTGGCAGTAAGAGCATCTTGAACTTCTTGAGTGCTCGCCAATGGAGCATTGAAATAAGTACTGACCTCTTTTGGACCAGTGTAGCCAGCCACAACCTCTTTAGACGAACAACCGCTAAAGATGAAGGTAGAAACGGCAATAGCAAGTAGCAATAGATTACGCATGTTTTTCCTTTTGTATGTAAGTAGGAATTATTATGCACTTTTAATGTTAAAGAATCGTTTAATTCAGGCTTTCATGAAAAAAAGTTGGCGCATTGGCAGACAGGTAACTATATCAATATATCTTGATATATTGAGTTTATTAGGCTATCATTCTAAAAAATGTTCAGGAGACGGGATGAAACGTTTACATATTCACATCGCTGTAAAAGATCTTCAAGAGAGCAAGAAGTTTTATACGGCACTTTTTGGCATGGAGCCTACTAAAGAGAAAGAGGATTACGTGCAGTGGCTGGTGGATGACCCCGCAGTAAATATGGCGATCTCTTCCGGTCGTGACAAGGTAGGATTAAATCACTTGGGTCTTCAGGTCGACAGTGATGAAGCTTTGGCCGAAGTAGAGGAAAGACTTATTCAGGCCAAGATAAGCGGTCAAAAACAGGAAGAGGCACAATGTTGTTACGCCTCTTCTAAAAAGTATTGGGTCCAGGACCCTCAAGATATCATCTGGGAGAACTATCACACGATGGAGCAGATCGAGTTCTTTGGCGGGGATGAGTTTACAGGTGGGACAGGATGCTGTACGCCGACCTTTTCAAAAAACGGGAAGTGGTCTGCAGGTGGGTCGTGCTAGATGGACAACTTTTTACAGACGGTCTCCGCTCTTAACGATGAGACACGTGTGTTACTGATTCGCTTTTTGGATGAACATGGGCCTTTGTGTGTTTGTGATCTTCAAAGCTCACTCGATATGATACAGTCGCGTCTTTCACGCCACCTGAAGATACTCAAAGATGGTGGTTTTCTTCGTGTTGAGCGAAAAGGGACATGGGCTTATTATCAGATCCGGTCACCTTTGGACAGATTTCGTACTGAGGCGATCGAAGAGATCAGACATTTAGATATAAAACTACCACAACTAGTGAAAACGGTTTCACATTGTGAAACGTTTCTTTAGTACAGTTAAAAGAGAGTTGTAAGATATGAAAAAAGTATTAATTTTATGTACGGGAAATTCATGCCGTTCGATCATAGCAGAAGCACTTATCAATGCAAAACTGGATAGATGTGTGCAAGCCTACAGTTCGGGGGTAAGAGCAAGCGGAAGGGTCAACCCTCATGCAAAAGAGCTTCTTGAAGAGCATGATATGTGGAGGGATGAATACCATTCAAAGACGATTGACAAAGTCATCGATCAGGAGTTTGATCTGGTCGTAACCGTATGTGATCATGCCAAAGAGACCTGTCCCGTCTTTCCTAAAGCTGTCAAGACGATTCACGTCGGTTTTGAAGACCCCGATGGAAAAGGGGAGGAGGCCTTTGTCAAGACGATGTTGGAAATTGAGACCGAGCTTCTTCCGATCGTTGAAAGGGAGTTGTGCCAATGATATTAGCATCTTTACTCTTTTTGATCACACTCGTCTTTGTGATCTGGCAGCCCAAAGGATTGCAGATTGGTACGACAGCGGTCATCGGTGCGGTATTGGCCCTGCTTATCGGAGTCGTCTCCATCGATGACGTATGGACTGTGACAGGCATAGTCTGGGATGCGACCCTGGCATTTATCGGCATCATCATACTCTCGATGGTCTTGGATGAGATAGGGTTCTTTGAATGGGCGGCCTTGAAGATGGCACGTCTGAGCAGGGGAAACGGAAACCTGATGTTTGTCTACATCCTTCTGCTTGGAGCACTTGTGGCGGCTTTCTTTGCAAACGACGGGGCAGCGCTTATTTTGACACCGATCCTGCTTGCAAAGATGAAGCATCTGAAGATGGATCCGATTGCCGTCTTTGCTTTTTTGATGGCAGGCGGGTTTATCGGCGATTCGGCATCCAACCCTTTGGTCATCTCGAACCTGACAAACATCGTAACAGCAGGTTATTTTGATATCGGTTTTTGGGAATATGCGAAAAACATGTTCTTGCCCAACCTTATCAGTATTGGGGCTTCCATCCTTGTCTTATGGCTCTTTTTTAGAAAGGACATACCACGACATATCAATGTCCAAGACTTAGCAAGCCCGGAGTCAGTCATCAAGAACAAGACGATGTTTAATCTATCCTGGTATTTTTTGGCACTGCTTATGGCGGGATACTTTATAGGGGATCATTATAATCTTCCGGTATCGGTATTTGCACTGGGAGGGGCTTTAATCTTTTTGGGTATCGCGACTTATTTCAAGGCGACCAAACCTATTATGACGATCAAGACAGCACCTTGGCAGGTCGTTTGGTTTAGTATAGGTCTGTATGTCGTCGTCTACGGTCTTAAAAATGCCGGTCTGACATCGTATCTGGCTGTGATGATCAATACGATGGCGGGCATGGGGCAGGAAGTGGCCGTGATAGGGACTGGCTTTTTGGCAGCACTGCTGAGTTCGGTGATGAACAATATGCCGACCATCATGATCATGGATATAGCCATAGCCGAGACAGGGCATACCGCCTTGGCGTATGCCAACATCCTAGGTTCAAACCTTGGACCGAAGATGACACCTATCGGTTCGTTGGCGACATTGTTGTGGCTGCATGTGTTAGCGAAAAAGGGTGTGATAATCACATGGACACAGTACATGAAAGTCGGGCTTGTCATCACACCGCCTGTACTGCTGAGTGCATTAGTAGGGCTTATATAAGTCCTGCAAATGTTATTTATAACGATTTTTTAACAATAGAGTCATTATAATTAGACAAAACAAACAAGGAATATAATATGAGTGATAAGATTCAACGACTTATGATGGGAACATTTTTGGTAGTGATTTTGTATGTAGTTAACATTGGAGAGACGATGATCGCTACTTACTTATTAAGTTTTATGATCGCGATGGTATTTTCGTGGGCTATATTTGATTTTTGTCCATCACTGTGGATGCTAAAGAAGTATTTCAAAGAAGAAGCGAAAGAGTGCTCGAAGTAAGCCAAAGGCTTACTTCTTTGACTTTTCTTTTTTCTTTTTAGGCTTAGCCGGCATCTCATGTTCAGCGCCTGAAGTATAACCAGGGTCTTTTCGAGGTGTCTCAAAACTTTTTTCTACTTCATGCTTGGCTCCAGCACTGTAGCCTGGGTTCTTAACACCTTCTTGGAAACTATGTTCCATCTCATGTTCCGGTCCTGGCCCGTAGGCGAATGCAAGCGTCGACAGCGTCAATAGAGTCATTAATACTTTGCGCATCTTTTATCCTTTGTATAATTGTTGAATAGTTATCGTAGTTTAAAGTTGTTACGATTTTATTACAGCACAATGATACAGACTCTGGCTTTATTTTCTTTTATTTTAGCATTTTAACTGGAAGTCATTACAAAGCCTAAAACTTCAAAGATCACTTGTATCTTTATATAATAGAGTGCACTTAGGTTCAATACCAGTTCTTCTCTGACGAAAAAGATTACATAAAGATTACAGTGATATATCGTAAATGTAACCTTTGTGTAATCTAGGATTTTTATAATTCTGCCAATTTAATCGGGAGATACAAATGAAAATCACTACATTAAGCGTATTAGCTACTCTAGCACTTTCTGCAACTTCTGCAAGTGCATTAACACTTTATACTGATCCTGCTTCAGGTCAAGTATTTACTCAAGCGGGTGAAGGCCGTATTGAGATGGGAGACTTTGTAGACGCTAAGACTGTTTACCTAGAAAACCAAGCACAAGACTCTGCCATCGCTAAAAAAGAAGCGAAGCGTAAAGATGCTCCGGTTTATGCAAAAGCAAGTAAACTTCAATTTTCTGGTACTCACTACCTTGGATACAAATTCAACCAACGTGACGAAGAAGTAGCAGGTGATAATACAATCGGTACACAAGATTGGTCAGGGTTTGAGACTCGCCGTAACTACTTTCAAGTAAAAGCGTACTTCTTCGACAATCCTAAATCATACATGCGTGTTACTTTGGATACATTCCAGAACAATACAGAAAACAGAAACTTTGACGGTTCTGCGGAAAAGCAAGGTGCAACAGACACTGGTAGTACGTTAGTACGTCTTAAGTATGCGTTCATCTACCTAGACAATATTCTTCCGTACACAGGTGTTGAGTTTGGTCAGGTTCACCGTCCATGGATCGACTACGAAGAGCACCAAGGCTGGTGGTACCGTTCAGTTTCTAAAGTATTCCTTGAGGCAGCTGAAGCATCTGACCTTTCGAACTCAGCAGACATGGGTATCAACTTTAAGACAAAGACACCATATTTCACTTCTGAAGTAGGTATCTATAATGGTGAGGGTTACCACCAACAAGAATCTGGAGAAGGTAACTCACTTGAGTGGAGAGCGACAGTTGCTCTTACAGGAAACGGTGATATCAAGCGTAAGCCACTTAAGCATACGTACTTTGATGTATCGACTTACGGTCAGCATCAAGAACACAGTAACAAAGTCGGAACTCGTGACTCGAATGTAATCGATGGTTATGGTTATAGAATCTATGGTCTACACACTGTGTATAATCAACCAGAGTTCTTGCTTTCTGCACAGTATGTAAAATCAGAGTCTGATGCAGCAAATGACTACAAACAAGGTGAAGGTTACTCAGCGAATGGTACATACCGTTTTGGTGACAACCATGAATATGAAGTATTTGGACGTTATGATCGTTGGGATGATGATAAATCAAATGTTGAGAAAAAGTACTGGATCGCAGGTGCTGGTTACCAATACAACAAAAACGTAAAATTCATCGCGAATATGCTTGATACATCAGACAATGATGCTTCAAACACAGATGACTCTCAAACGTTCATGTTCACTGCAGAGGTTCACTGGTAGGCCAAGCCTGCCTTCTTATGCTCTAAGAGCATAAGGACTTCTTTTTTCAATCCCCTTCAATTTCTTTTTTATTCAAAACAAGCGATTTCTCTTATGATATAATATTTTATTTCCGAGGATATCTATGTCTGAGAGCACCCTTTTTACCACACTGGCTATCTTGCTGTTATTGTTGATCCCGCTTCTGCTCTCATATAAGTTTGATCCTGTTGAGAAGGTAGAACAGGATAAGACCTCACACAAGGAGGAAGAAGCGTATGAGATTGACAGGAGCAAGCCACTTAGCTTTGAAGACATTACCTACATATTCGCAAGCAGTTCCAGTACCAAGGAAGACTTTATCGAGGCGATAGAGCAGCTGATCCGTTATCATGGGAAGATACAGGCTAAACTAGGTGACCTAGCTCATCCGGACTTCAAACGTTATGAGACGGCCATCATCACCTTGTGCAAGAACACACAATCAGACAAAGATGTCATCCTCGCACTGAATCAAAAACTCAGAGCATTAAACGCCAAGTATGCCTATGAGATTGACGAGGCCGTTAGCAAGGGCATAGAGGGAAGAGGGTTTTAGCAGGATTTCTCACACTTTAAGACAGGATACCCGAAAGTATCACTATTTAGCGATGATAACAGACACATTGAGATATCTGTCGTGAGGGTCATTGGCACCGTGAACCACAAAGCTAAAGAAGGCCTTTTTAAAACTCTTTAGCTTTGCCTCGTGTGAGTTTTATTGCTCTCTAGTTGACACGCATAGCCGTGTTCAACATGGAACGGGCGCTATAATAATTGATATAGATCTTACCTTTGATAAGTTTAACGCCAATGGTCTCATAAACAGTCGTAGCCGTTTTAACACCTTTGAGCTCAAGTGTCTGTACCAGGGTCGCTTTGATCAAGGCAGATCTCCCGTCAGGGTCGATGCTGAACTTTCTTTCTTGGATCTCAATAAGGTTGGAATCAACTTGCTTCCACTGTTTGCTGAGATGGCGTGTGTACTCGTCAAAAGTGTAACGTTCAGTCTGCGAGCTTTCAATATCTTGCTTTGTCAAACTGATCGAAGCCCTTGAGAGAAAGTGCTTTCTCATGGCTTTGATGTTCATGTGCTCTTTCGCGATCTTTACCGCATCAAGAGTCTTTGTGATGTTCTCTTCATCAAGTTTTTTTGCACCAAAAGCAGTCGCCGTGACCAGCATAAGACTTAGTATGGTTGTCAGTAGTAATCTCATAAAGCATCCCTTTTATTACTAGAATAATGAATCATTATAACTCAATACTCATTTGCTTTCAAGTTTAATAGTCGTCTTTTGCTTCAAATCGAGCTAATTCGACATCGGCAGCATATAAAATGAGTTGATTCTCTTCGATGCGTACTTGTTCGGTTTTTACCAAGACCTGCTGAAATGCATCGGCCTGGTCCATGCCTTCCTGGCAAGACATACGGGTCGAGATGATGCCTTTAAACCTGAACGTGTCTTCATCTTGCACATAACTTCCATGTATACGATTGCAGCCGTCGCTTCCATGCAGGGTCTTGTCATTCGTATGAAAGACAAGGTGTACTTCGGGCTGAGAGGAGATGTTTGAAGAACTTTCTCCATTGAGTTCGATAAGGCTCCAGTAGGTACTCTGAAGAGGCTTGTTCGGATCAGGTTCAAAACAGCCTCCCAGACTTAGCAGAAATGATAAAGACAGAAGTGCCATTTTTATAGTGCTAAAATATTGTCGTATGAACGTCATATGTTCCCTTCATGAAGATATCCTGTGTTTTATTGGACTAGATAGTATCACTTTTTACCTTGCAGTATCGTGTCAGGGATCTTTCCATCGGTGATGCTTAGCCAAAGTGACCTGGAGCGATGATAGGTCTGAGTTTCGTCTAGTTCAATCTCAATGATCTTGTCTTTTTTGAGTTTTAAGATCAGGTTGTTGATCTCGGTATCGTAGCCAAACATCTCTATATAGGTGTCCATAGCTTGCTGAATGCTGGATGTCTGATGTTTGATGACAAGCAGTTTGATCTGAGTAAAAAAGCCCAAGCGTAAGAGCGTACCGATTTTTTGTGCGCGGGTACTTAGTCTCAAAAGGACTCCCAGGGTGGATTTGATCTCTTTAATATGTCCCAAAAGGGCTTCTTTCTCGCAGACACCCATCTTGAGATTCCACTCCGCCTCCAACGCTTTGGCTACAGGAAGGGATTGCAAGCACTCATTTTTATCAATAAGGGCATAGCAGGAAAGCGTATCATCTTCGGCATGCAGACTATGAAGCTTCATCGCCAGGGAGTATATATGGGTAAGTTCTTGCCACTGTGACTTCATAAACGGGATGAGGGAAAGTTGCTCAAGTTCAAGTTTGGCTAGATCGTATTCAGCGGAAAAGATATGTGTCTTGGACTTTGCATAGAGATCTTCGGCAGTATGTAAAAGCTCCTTGTAGCTCTGAATCTCCTTAAGGCAGGGATAGCTGTGTGTGACGGAAAATATCTTCTCATAAGCGTGGGTGTTGACATCATGGGTAAATTGTAAAAACAGATCGGGCTGATGAAGAAGCACCTGAATAAAACAGAGCTTCGAGTTTACACGGCTGAAGGGTTGCAGAACATTGAGAAGTTCTCGTTTTTGGTGTGTGATGACATAGGTCTGTGCCTTTAAAAAACATGTGTCCCATACCTTCTCCATATCGGCATAAGAGGTACTTCTTTTTAAAAGAGGTGTCTGCTCGGCTATACTGTAGGCCAGGGCATAATTTTTTTTCAAGACAGCGGTATGAAAGGAGGGGAAATATTTGATGAAGTTTTTGACATCCTTGATAGCATTTGATTTTGACGGGGCATTGCTGAAGTTTTTTAGTAGGTCCAAGGCTTCGTCATTTTTCCCCTCTTCTACCTTTAAAAGGGCATCCTCAAGAGAACTCTCCCATTCCTGTTCGATCTTCTTGGCGAGAGGGGATACCTCCAAAAGAGGATATTCATGGACGAGATCATAGGCTTGAGCATAAGCACCGCTGTTCAGATGAGATTTTAAACCCTCTTCCGGAGAGAGTCTATACATACTGATCGATCCGTTCTCACCGCCAATGATCAACATATCATCATGAGTGATGCTCATTTGAGTGATCTTTTCAGAAGAGGAGATATATGCTTCCTCGCGTATTTTTTGCTTTATTAGATCAATAAGGACGACATCTTTTGTGTGGCCTGACACAAGAAGAAAAGAACCTGAGCTTGATACGACGATGTCTCTGATACTGCTCAGACCGGTTTGATAATGCTTTTGAATCTGGCCGGTATGAAGATCGATCACATCCAAGGCGCCTTCTACGTTCCCCGCGACGATCATGTTCTCATGAATAAAACTCAAGGCATTGATGCGCAGGTGACTGGGAGTGATGCGTTTGGGTGAGACCTCGGTATGTATATTGGTCACTACAATGCTGCCGCCATATCCTGATGTGGCTACAAGAGCACCGGAGGGACTAAAGCAAGCGGCTGAGACATAGTTGTGCTTTGGTTGGGTCAGAAGATGCGGTGTGTATTCAGGGAACGAGCTCAGACGTGAGACTTGTCCGGTGGAGAAGAGGTTCCATAAATAGACCCTCCCCGTCGTTGAGCCTGCAATGAGGTAGGCGGAGCTTGGGTCAAAGCAGAGGGTCTCAATACGATTGCGCAAGGTAGGAAAAGAGTGGTGAAGTTTATGTGAGTCTATATCGATGACACGTACGACAGATTGCTCTGCCTCACTGTAGGCAAGGTATTTTCCATCCGGACTGAATGCAATACTCTTCTTGTCTTCGTGCACATCGGCGTGATTAAAGGTAAATTCTTGCTCTTTTTGCATTGTCAAAAGGTTGAAAATGGCAAAGACCCCCTTTTTCGTCACGAGGGCAAGTCTTGCATCATTTAATACTCTAAGATAGACAATAGCAGCGTCAAAATGCAATCTTTTATAAACTTTCATATCACTATATTAGCATAAAAGCATAGGGGAATGTTCGTTTTGTCGATTCAGGTACAACTTTTGCTTTTTAGGCAGTATGTATATTCAAAACAGTAGTTCGTTTTTCTATTCGGCACCCGATGAAAAGAGTCTGCCCGCGCAAAGCAAGCAGGCGCATCCACCCCGCGCGTTGGATCAGGCATCTTTGGAGCATTTCAGTGAGAAAGCGATATTGGTCTTTGAGAAACTAACGACCGAGTTTACGCCTTTGCAAAAAGAGGAACTGCAAGCGTCTCTGTCAAACATAGGCAAGGCGGCAGCATTTGCGGCTACCAATGGCTTTAGTTCCCAAAATGAACTCAATGTGGTCAACCGACTTTACGAGAACTTTAGCGGAGTCCTCAGTGATGAGGCGATTAAGAAGATGATCCATGCGAAACTCGATAACCCGGACTTTGAAAATCGAGAGTTCTTCCAACGTTATGCACAGGAACTCGGACGACCTTTGCAGGGTATTGACATCAAGGTGTAAACACAGAGAGTGTCTGCATAGTGTGTCGATAGCTCGCCTCGGAAAGTTCATTTGCCCCATTCTCTTGCACAACGGTCTCATAGGCGCACTCGATGCTTTCATGGATGAGACGAAGCATATCTCTATTAAGACCACTTTTGCTCAATGCAAAAGCAACGATCCGATTACCCGTTTGAAGCGAACCGAAAAAAGCATTCTGCATGATCATCTCCTTCTTTTTGACATCGTCTAGGATATCCCTATATCTGCCTTTATAACCGATCTTGTCCAGAGTGCTTTGTACCACTTCATAGGAGGGGAGATTGTCTTTGTAAAGGAAGGTTTGCAAGGAAAAGTTGATATAGGCCCACTCTTGTATCTCATTAGAAAACTTGCTTTTATCCGACATAATGTTCCTTTCTTCCTTAAAACAATAGTGCGTAAACATGTAAAAATAATGAGAAAGAAGCATCCCCGGATATCCAGTGCTTAAAAGGAGAGTATCGAACATAGCACAAGGGAGAAAGGGCCGTATTGTCGAAAACTATTTTCTGACATGCTATAATTCACGACAATATAAAAAACATAACATATAAGTCTATATTTTTAAGGTCGCGTAATGCCTATGGGGATAGAAAACAACACCACCATATCAGATGAAATCAATAAATTTACCCGTAAGTATCTACTTGACACGCTGGGTGCAGATTTTTATGCTTCTGACTTTTCACAACGCCATTTTGAGAGTCTGCTAAACGAACTTTTTAATGTCTTTGGTCAAGAGAGTGTGCGAACGCGTATGAACATAATCAGCACATGTATCACGAAGCATTTCAAAAGTTTTCATCAAGAGTGTGAAGTGACGATCAGTGATGGCAGGATAAGGGTCACAAACCAGTTTAAAGATGGAATAACATCAGCTGATATGGATAAGGCTTCGATCGGATTAAATGTCTCTTTGCAGGAGCTTGTTCAGGAAAAAGAGAAATATGCACTTCAGGAACATCTCGTGTGTTTTCCCCCGGATATCCTTAACGTTTTGTATGAAAAGTTTTCAGACACTTCGATAAAAGGTGACCATGCAGCTCTTCGTAGTGTAATACGCCCTTCGGTGGAACATAATCTTAACCTTGAGAGTAAGGACATCGTGCTTTTTTTGCGTAAAAAGCTTTACATACGTTACTTTGTAGATATGAAAGCTGTCTCTAAGGATGAAAACAGACGTTACTTGGGTGTCTCACCGGAACACCTTGAGGCAGTGTATAAAGAGCATTTTCCGGAGGACTTTAGCGATATACTTTTTGAGATGGCTCCGGAGGTCATCAGAGATGCCCTGGATTTTGGACAGATCAGCAACCTGGCGTTCAAGGCAAAATATATTGAGGTCTTTCGAACCTTGGTGGATGTGGCCATGTCCGAATACACCTCTAAACTTGATCAAGAAAGCGTTTTGGCGTTAAATGGTTATATCTTGCGTTTACATTTTGATTCACTCTTATATCTGTGCGCGGAGATATTGATTGACATGGTGATGCAAAGAGATAGAAAAGCAGATGCGTTCCTACGCTTTTATAATGGGGAGATCGTCGTAGATAGTAATGGTAAAAAGGTCAAAAAGCCATATGTCATTGACACCAAGAACAATATATGGAATTACAGTTCTATCTTTTCGGTGATGACGCAGTGTATTCAATATAAAAGCCAGCATAAACAGCAAGTAGCAGCTTTTAAAGAGAGTCAGAAACAGTATGAGGTAGCTGAACAGCTGCTGCAAAAGAGTAAAAAAGATGAGAAGAAGTGTTCGGAAGAGTTGAGCAAGCTCAAAGATGAACTCTATGCATTGGGTCTGGTCAAGAACAATCTTATGGGTATTAAAAAACCGACTAAGGAAGAGGCTGCGCTGCTGAAAGAGAACAGGGCGGCGGAGAATGCTCTATTGGCCAAGCATGATCAGGTATACAGCAAGAAAAACGAATCGTCACTAAAGTTAGAGAACGCGAGGATATCACAAAAGAATCGCTTAAAGCAGCTGGAGGTGGCAAAAAGGACGCTTGCTACGGTAGAGAAAAAAGGAGAAGAACTGTATATTCAGCAGGACGATATCTTTTCTGCTCTGGCAAAGGCCCTTATCTTCCGCTAGAAGTCTAAGCTTGATACGGGTTGGATCACATCAATCCACGCATCATAAGATGTTTATACATCGGTTTGAGCATATAGACATCAAATGCCCACCATGCAGAACGAGGGACTGAGATATCTTTCCAAAACGGGATGGATGGCATCGGTCCATTGTATCCGAACTCCGCCATGATGATCTTTCCGTATTGTGTCTTTAATGGACAAACGGTGTACCCGTCAAACTTCTCTTTTAGTTCTTTGCCTTCCATTGCAGAAATAAGGTTATTCGTGACAATAGGAGCATGGTGACGGGCAGATCCGCCGGTTTTTCCCATAGGGATACCACAGATGTCGCCAATACCGAAGACATTGCTGTAACGACGATGCTGAAGGGTCTCTTTATCTACTTCCAACCAGCCTTTAGCCGTCCCCTTCTGCCAACCGAGTAAGGAGTTTCTGACGGCATCTACGGCACTCATAGGCGGGACGATATGGATGAAGTCATACTCCATGTCGACTTGTTCGTATTTATCAAGAGTCTCATACATCTCAAACTCTTCATCATACTCACCTTTCTCTTGCCAAAAGTGATCAAAGGTGGCTATCTTGTTCTTCACGTCTATTTTTTTAAGGTTATGTGTGAATTTGGTTGACATCCCTTCATACCCGTCTTGTACGCGCTGAAGCTCATCCGTCACATTTTGCAGGCTAAACAGAGAGGCATTATTGGTCGCAAAGATGAATTCAGCGGACAACCCCTCTTGTTTGAGGTAGTCGGCACTCAGATATAAGATCTTTTGAGGAGCACCTCCACATTTGATCGGCGTGTTGGGTTGGGTGTAGATGGCACGGGGCTTCTTACCTTCTTTTGCAGCCTGCTTGAGATCATTAAACCATTTCCATGTCAGCTCACCACCCGCATGGGTTCCTTTCTCCAGATCGTTGAGGTAGACGGAAGAGATACCATTGGTCCCGATATCCTCTTTGCTAAGGCCTTCGATCCATTCATAATGGTACTGGATACCCGCAGCGACGACGAGGAAATCATAGGAGACTTCTTCTCCACTTCTTACTGTGAGTTTATTGTTATCCGGATCAAAGGATTTGACCTCGTCTTTTATCCACTTGACATCATCAGGGATAAAATCCTTGTTGCTCATCTCGATCTCATGAGGCTCATACACACCTGAAGCGATAAAGACCTGCCCCGGTTGGTAAAGGTGGACCTCATTTGGTGTGATAATAGTGATGTCCGGATTGCTAAGTGATGAGCGAAGACGTGCCATTGCCATGATACCACCTGCACCACCGCCGACGAT
This sequence comes from Sulfurimonadaceae bacterium, assembly GCA_041562655.1. Classification (GTDB taxonomy): domain Bacteria; phylum Campylobacterota; class Campylobacteria; order Campylobacterales; family Sulfurimonadaceae. Next base: position 12,734 of record JBFEXN010000003.1, on the reverse strand, counting down.
GACTATCTTGCCCTTTGCGTCAGAGGAAGCCTTGGCTTCTGTTGCAGTGCTTGCAAGAATAGATGCTGCGATGGGAGATATCCCCATAAGTTTCAGGGCATCACGCCGTGAAAGAGCATCTGTCATCTCGGTTAACGGTTCTAGCAGAGTATCGTTCTTCATCTTTTTGATCCTGTATGGTTTAGAGTCTATCCCATGGAATATAACATAATTTTATCGCAAAATGCTCACACGGCTAAGAAATGATCCTGTCAAGCATGAATTGAATGGAAGTGCGTCCGTTAAAGACGTTTTTATTGAGGGTGTATGAGCATGTGATGTCTTGCCCTGCACGAAGTTCTTCGTCACAGCGGAAGTACATCAGGTCATAGGTCTGTTTGTCATTTGAGTCCAGACGCAGTTCGATCTTTGCATGTTCTTTCTCTTTTCCCAAACGTTTGACGGAGACGACCTGTGCCTGTGAGGCCAAAAACCTCGGGCGGGGATTGGCTTCTCCAAAGGGTTCAAACTGCTCCAGAAGTTCCAAAAGCTCAAAGTCAATAGCAGAGCTTTCGATCTCCCCCAAGATCTCTTCTTGAGGGATGTAGTCCTCCGCAGGGATCGACTGGGCACTCTTGTTAATGGCACGTTTAAAGTTTGAGATATTCTCTTCTTTGAGTCCCAGACCCGCTGCCATCTTATGCCCACCGAATTTTTCAAGAAGGCACTCTTGCTCTTTGATCAGGTCGTATATGCTGATCTCACCGATACTTCGGGCGGAGCCCTTTGCAATACCCTTTTCGATAGAGAGGACGATGGCAGGTTTGCCAAAACGTTGTACTAGACGTGAGGCCACAATACCCACTACACCTTCATGCCAACCTTCGTGGGCGACAACGATGATATTGTCTTCGGGAGAGACCTGTCTGATGGCATGTTCGGTTGCCTCAGCTTCCGTGGCTTTACGTATTTGGTTGAGTTGGTCTAGGAGTTGATATTGTTTGTAAGCCACTTGTTCGTCATTCGCTGTCAGGAAGGCCAAGGCGATGGAAGCGTCTTCCATGCGACCCGCACTATTGATGCGTGGTGCGATCTGAAAGGCGATGTCTTCGGCGCTGAGTCGGTCTTTGACAAGCATATCTCGGATGATGACCATACAGGGGCGGGTTGAATGTGACATCTGCTCCAACCCTTTGATGACAAGGGTTCGGTTGATGTCGTTTAATGGCATGACATCAGCAACGATAGCAAGTGAAAGCAGGTCTAAGAACTGCCCGAGATCGACTGTCGAGCCAATCTCTTTTTTGATAAGTCCCATAAGCAGCCAAGCGACTTGGGCACCGCATATCTCCTTAAAGGGATATTCACAATTGGAAAGCTTTGGATCAATGATCGCAAAGGCATCTGGCAGAGTAGAGGAAGGAGTGTGATGATCCGTGATGATGAGATCGATCCCTCTTTTCTTGCATGCTTCGGCTGCACCAAAGGCATTGATGCCATTATCTACGGTAATGACAAGGTCTGCTTCAAGACGATCGATGATCTTTTCTGAAACACCGTATCCATCAATAAAACGATTGGGGATAGTGGCTTCTACCGGATAGCCGATAGCTTTAAAAAATTCGATCATTAAAGCAGTGGAGGTCACACCATCGACATCATAATCGCCGACAATATATATCTTCTCATTGTTATGTATCGCATGAGCAATACGTTTTGCAGACTTTATGCCATCGTGTAAAAGAGCGGGATTTGGAATGTCAGAAAGTTTTTTAAACCCTGTACTAAAGCGCTGAGATAGTATCTCATGAAGACGCGCTTTGGAGAGTTTAGACATCAGCATCCATAGATGCCTTTACAAAGGCCAGGATGGATGGGTTTGGTGTGGTAAGACGAGAAGTGAACTCAGGGTGGAATTGAACACCTAAGAACCATGGGTGATCTTTGATCTCAACAGCTTCGATAAGGCCGTTTGATTCACCCGTGACGATCATCCCGGCTTTTTCAAGCTGCTCTCTATAAGCAGGATTTGCTTCATAACGGTGGCGGTGACGTTCATAGATCACTTTCTTGCCGTATGCCTCACGCAGGTGTGAGTTCGCTTTCGTGTCACATGGATACTCACCAAGGCGAAGTGTCCCGCCCATTGGTGATTGGTGTGTGCGAAGCTCTTTAGTCCCTGATTGGTTGATAAAGTTGTCGATCAGGTAGATCATTGGGTTTGTCGTATCCGGATCGAACTCGATCGAGTTTGCATCTGTGAGACCAAGTACATTTCTTGCATATTCAACGAGTGTCAGTTGCATACCGAGACAGATACCAAGGTAAGGGATCTTGTTGACACGTGCGTATTCGATCGCTTGTATCTTACCTTCAACCCCACGGTTTCCAAACCCGCCGGCAACGAGGACCCCGTCACAGTCAGTAAGAAGAGCTTCAGCCCCTTTTGCTTCAATGTCCTCAGAATCAACCCAGCAGATTTCAACACGTGCATCAAGGTGAGCCCCACAGTGGATAAGGGCTTCGATAAGTGACTTGTATGCTTCTTTTAGTTCAAGGTATTTACCGACAAAACCGATAGTCACCTTGTCTCTAGGCTGAACGATCTTTTTGACCAGAGCATCCCACTCTTCCATGTCCGGGACCAGCTCGCCAAGATCAAGTTCTTTGGAGATAGGTACGAGCATGTTTTGTTTCATGTAGCTGATAGGCACTGCATAGATCGTCGCAGCATCAAGGGCTTCGATGACACAGTCCTGGTTAACGTCACATGAGATGGCAAGTTTTTTCTTGAAACTTTTTGGCAAAGACTTTTCACTACGTGTAATGATCATCTGTGGTGTAATACCGATACGGCGAAGTTCTTGAACAGAGTGCTGTGTCGGTTTTGATTTATGTTCGCCGGCCGCTTTGATGTAAGGGATCAGTGTTACGTGAATAAAGAAGGTCCCTGCGACGTCTTCGTCATGTTTCATCGTACGGATCGCTTCCATGTACGGAAGTCCTTCAATATCACCTACCGTACCGCCAAGTTCGACGATGAGGATATCATGGCCCTCTCCGGCTTTCTTGATACGATCGACGATCTCGCCGACGATATGAGGGACAACTTGAATAGTCTGCCCAAGGTAACCCCCTGCACGTTCTCTTTCGATAACTGAAGAGTATACCTGCCCGGTAGTAAAATTCGAAGTCTTTAAATATGAAGTATCAAGGAAACGCTCATAGTTCCCGATATCAAGGTCGGTCTCTGCACCATCCTTGGTAACAAACACCTCTCCATGCTCAAGTGGAGACATCGTGCCTGGATCGACGTTGATGTAAGGATCGATCTTGAGCATACCGACTTTTAGACCTGAACTTTTTAGTAAGGTACCAAGACTGGCTGCTGTAATTCCTTTACCAAGGCTGCTTAAAACCCCACCTGTTACGAAAATATACTTTGTCATCAAGTTTGCCCTTACTTTTATGTTTTATTATGCGAATTATAGCTCAAAAAGCTTTATATTTAACAATGTCCTTTTGTTGAACATTAGGATATTATATGGGTTTTAGTCAAAAATAACTTTTTTACAAGAGAGTGGGGATATTGATGGATACAATCTTGCTTTATGTCGTGGCCGCACTAGGGGTATCGACAGTTTTAAACATCATTCTCAAAAAATTCGGAATATCGCAGATCATAGGATATATCCTGACCGGTACAGCTATGGCCTACACCTTCGATATCGGACATACTGACTCCCATTCGGTAGAGCTGTTGGGAGAGTTCGGAATCGTGTTTTTGATGTTTACCATAGGTCTTGAGATATCTTTGGCCAGGTTGAACACGATGAAGCGCATCGTGTTTGTCAATGGTGCATTGCAAGTCGGTATCTCTGCTGTTCTGTTCTTTGCCATAGCGCATTGGGTCTTTGGTCTTGGGTATCAAAGTTCCATTATCGTCGGACTTTCCCTTGCCCTTTCCTCAACAGCAGTGGTATTGAGCTATTTGAAGAGTTCCAAAGAGATCCATACGACCTATGGTGAAAGGGCTATGGGTATTCTCATCTTTCAAGACATCGCTGTTATCCCTATTTTATTGCTGATAGGTTTTATGAGCCAGGAAAATGTGTCTATTCCTGAGATAGTCATAGAGACTGTCTTGAGTGCGGTCATATTGATAGGTCTTTTGTTTGTCGTGGGTCGACGCGTGATGACATGGCTACTGCACTTCTCGGCGAATTCGAAACTGGATGAACTTTTTATGGGCTCAGTGCTTGTCATCGTCATGGGAGCCTCGTATCTCGCTCACACTGCCGGTTTTACCTATTCATTGGGTGCCTTTGTCGCAGGGATGATCATCGCAGAGACGAAATATCATCACAAGGTCGAATCTGACATAGCACCGTTCAAAGACATACTCTTGGGAACGTTTTTTATCACAGTGGGGCTGAAGATCGATGTTGTCTACTTTGTAGGACATATTGGGCTTGTCTTTGCTCTTCTTATCGGTATCTTGTTGCTGAAGACACTCATCATCTATTTGGTGATGTATCTGTCCAGTAAACGACAAAATGCGATGAAGACAGCTCTGTCCCTTTCACAGGTCGGAGAGTTCTCGTTTGCTATATTTGCCCTTGCAAGTGCCGCAGATCTTCTTGGAAATGAACTGATGAACCTTTTGGTCTTGGTCGTTGTCGTATCGATGATAATCACACCGTTCATGATGACGCGCATTGATGCTGTGACACGATTGATGTTTCCCGAGAACATACATGAGTATGATATGCAAAAGGTACAGCAGCATACAGACCATATTATCGTCTGTGGGTACTCCACCGTAGGTAGGTTTGTCGCCAAAGAACTAAAGAAAAAAGGCATAGAGTATATTATAGTGGACAACTCGTTAAAGCATGTCAAAAAAGGTCTGGAAGATGGAGAAGAGATCTACTATGGAGATATCTCAAAGGAGTCGATCTTGCAGGCACTTCATGCCGAAGATGCTTCAGCTCTTATCATCACTCTTGATAATGCAGAGAAAAAATTTCTTATCTCAGAGGCGATCTGTCAGTATGAAAAACCTATCAACTTGATTGTGAAAATAGTGAGTCTTGAAGAGAAAGAGATGCTGAAGGGATTACCTATTCATGCGATCGTGGATGGAAAGGAAGAGGTGGCCAAGATTTTGGTCGAGCACAGTATGCACTGCAGTCTCAGACCAGGGGAACAGCTTGACCTCCAGTAGGAACCTAGTTACCTCTTGAGCCTGGCTTGATAGCCTCACTTTTGCCCTCTTTACACAGGGGACAATCTTCGGGAGCATACATCTCAAAAGTAAAGTCTTCAAGTGCAAAAAACGGTACGCCATCAGGTAGTTTACAATTAGGCTTTTTTGTCACATTAGAGTTTTGGCGTTTACAAAAACCACGGTTTGCCAGTGCAGCAAAGTCGACAACGACTCCGCCCATCTCCTCGATAGCCGCTGCCGCTTCCATGGCCGACCCACCTGTTGTGATGATGTCTTCACAGATCATTACACGTTCGCCTTTGGCTACTTCAAAACCACGGCGGATTGTCATGACCTTGTCAACGCGTTCTGCAAAGATAGAACGTTTGTCTAATGCTGTCGCAAGTGCGAAACCTGCGATAAGTCCGCCTAAGGCAGGCGCACAGATCGTATCGACCTCAAGGCCGCTCTCTTTGATCTGCGCGGCGACACCCTCGGCTAGGACTTTAGCATTTTTAGGGTCTTCAAGAACCTTCGCAGATTGAAGATAGAATTGAGAATGGTTACCCGATGAGAGTTTGAAGTGACCTTCCAAAAGGGCATTTGCATCCATATATATTTTTTTAACGTTCATATCTTTTCCTGTCTGTGCGAAATTATACTTTGAGTATTTCTGCTTCTTTTTCTTTTAGTGTCGCATCGATCTTTGTGATATAGCTATCAGTGATCTTTTGAATGGCATCTTGAGCAGATTTTGACTCATCTGCTGTGATCTCCTTATCCTTTTCTAGCTTTTTGATCTCGTTGTTTGCTTTTTGTCTATCATTACGAACAGAGATCTTGGCATCTTCACCCATGCCCTTCATTTTTTTGACTGTGTCTTGGCGTTGTTCAACTGTCATCGGAGGGAAGTTTAGGACGATCTTCTCACCATCAGAGTTTGGGTTGACACCGATATTGGCTTTTGAGATAGCTGCTTCGATGTCAGCGACCAAAGGCTTCTCCCATGGAGATATCACGATCGTTGTCGCATCTGTGGCGATGACAGAACCCACTTGGTCCAACGCTGTGGGTGTACCATAGTAGTCGATCTTGATGCCGTCTAAGATGGATATCATTACTTTACCCGTACGCAAGCTTTTGAAACTATGGTGCATATGCTCAAGTGAGCCTTCCATATTTTTTCTACAGTCTGATTGTATGTCATTTATCATGTTTATTCCTTTACGATTATTTTACTGGTATAGGCATTACCATGTCTGATAATGACTCGGGTACGTCTTAGCTTGACGGGATAGAGTTTTTTGCTTTTGAACTCACCGTCTTGGACGTTGATGTACTCCCAGCCTCCTCCACTTACGTAGAGCTCTGCCTTTTGAATTGATGGCGGCATTGTAACGTGAATATCATTAAGATTTCCATTAGTAGGATAGCTTTTTGGCGAATGCCAGAGGGCATCGAGATATTTGATACGGAGTTTATGTTTAAGGTCTACATCTCCGGTCAAGGCGATACGGTCTAGGTCATCTCTTGGACTTTTGGCCGAGACAGCCCCGACATTTTGATTGAGGATAAGATCGAAATCGTAAGTAGAGATGACCTCTTTGACGTTCTCATCAAATTCTCCATAAGGGTAAGCATAATACTTGGGTTTATACCCAAGGTTTTTTTCAAACAAAGCAAAACCTTTGGCCGTGTCCTCTTTTACCTCTTCTTTTGAAAGCGATACCATATGTTTATGTCCGTAGGAGTGTAAGCCTATCTCGCCAAACTTGTCGGCCTCTCTGATCTGATCCCAGCTCATAAAGTGGCCGTAGTGCTTTTCAGTCGCTTCGATATAGATAAACAGAGCAAAAGGATAGCCGTACTCTTTAAAAAGAGGCAATCCGTTGTCGTAAAAACTTTTATAGCTGTCATCAATACAAAGGACGACCCAGTTGTCCGGAATGTGCTGTTTAGCTTTAAGGGCACTATTGAGTTTTTCTAAGGTGACGACGTTGTAATTATTGTTTTTAAAGTACTCGAACTGTTTTCGAAGGACGTCGAGGGAGGTGTTTGTAGAAGCGTGTGCGCTGTCACCGAATCGATGATAGACAAACAGATGGGCATCCGCCCAAAGGGTGAGAGAGAGAAGCGCGAGGAAGAGCGCTTGTCGCATTATTTAGTTGTGTCAGCTTCAGTAGCAGCTGGAGTTGGTGCAGCTGATGGAGCAACAACAGTTGTTTCTTCTATGATCGTGTCAACAACAGACGCGTTGTTTTCCTTAGAATAGAAGTACCCCATAGCCACTGTGTTTGCAACAAACAAGAAGCCTAAGAAAAAAGTCATCTTAGCAAGAAAGCTACCTGGACCTTTAGCACCAAAAACAGATTCGTTTGATCCGCTGTACGCGCCAAGACCTATGCTTGAGCTTTTTTGAAGTAATACGGCAATCGTCAATAGAACAACTAAAACGATTTGAACAATGAGCAAAACAGATGTCATTAAGTTTCCTAGTTTAAAAAATTGCGCAATTATAGCGAACTTTAACTTAGACTTTATTCGGGGGTGTCAAAAATGCATTTAACACGTTATAATACGGGTTTTAAAAGGGTCATAAAGGAGGTCGTATTATGAAAAAAGCATTGATTCTTGTCGTATTGCTCTTAGCAGTGTTCATCGGTGAGTTATTGATCTTTGAAGATAAGACACCTGCCAAAAATCCCTATATAGCAGTTACAAGTTTTGCTCTTTATGACATCTGTGACCATATCGCCCAAGGAAAGGTAGAAGTCAAAAAACTTATTCCTTTTGGAGTAGAGATGCATACGTATATGCCCTCTGCGAAGACAATGTCGGAACTTTCCGAGGCTGAGATATTTATCTTCAATGGATTGGGAGTAGAGCCTTGGATAAAAAAAGAGTACCCCAATCAGCTTGATATGAGTAGATTTGTCAAGCTTGAAGAAGCCAATGATGAACATGACCATGAAGAGGATGGACATCATCACGAAGGTGAAGAAGACCCACATTATTGGCTAGATATTGGCAACATGATCATGATGACAAAGGCTATTGCTCAAAAGTTTTCTGAATCATTTCCAGAACACAAGACACTGTTCAATACGAATGCAAAGGTCTACATCGAAGAGCTGAAGAAACTCGACATCGAGTATGCTGATGCCTTGCAAGGTTGCAAGCATGAGGAGATAGTCGTCAATCATAATGCCTTTGGGTATCTTGGACATCGATACGGGTTTAGCTCGCACAGTGTCACAGGTCTGTCTCCGGATGAACAGGTGAGTGCGAAAAAGATGAGAGAGATCACCGATTTGGTCAAAGATGAGGATATCAAAATTGTCTTCTTTGAAAGTTTTGTCTCTCCTGCGATCGCTAAGACCATTTCAACTGAAACGGGTGCACAGGTCCAATCTCTTCAGCCCCTGGCCAACGTAAACAAAGAGGAAGAGACCAAAGGGTACCTCGGATTGATGCGAGAAAACCTGCAAAAGTTGAAAACAGCGATGGAGTGTAAATGAATTTAGCACCGGCTGTCTTTGAAGTTCAAGGACTCTCCTATCGCATCGATGGAACGGATATTGTCAAAGGAATAAGCTTTGTTGTGACCAAGGGCGAATACAGCGCTGTGATCGGTCCAAATGGCGGAGGCAAGACAACACTGATCCGTCTTTTGTTGGGCTTGGAAAGAAAGAGTGAAGGCTCTATCAAACTGTTTGGAAAAGAGTTGAAAAGTTTTAAGTCCTGGGATAAGATAGGTTATGTTCCTCAGCGTGTTTCCCAGGTCGATCAGTATTTTCCGGCGACGGTAGAAGAAGTCGTAAAAATGGGGCGTACTGTCAAGCGTGGACTTTTTTCTAGAGAGTCACAAGTTGATAGAGATATTGTTGAGCAGGCTATGATCAAGATGGATGTCCATAAGCTTAGAGACAAGCTTGTCGGTGAACTTTCCGGTGGTCAGCGCCAACGGGTGATGATAGCAAGAGCTTTGGCCAGTGAACCTGAAGTCCTTATTTTGGATGAGCCTAATACAGGTGTTGACATGCTCTCACAAAATCGTTTTTATACGCTGCTTAGGGAATTAAACAAAAAAGATGGGATGACCATTTTGTTTATCACCCATGATGTTGGTGTCATCGCGGATGATATTCAGTCAATGCTTTGTATCAATCAGACGCTATTGGCCTGTAACAATCCGCATGAGGTCCTCTCTTGTTCCGAGATGAGTAAACTATATGGGATCGATGCGCACTTGATTCATCATCACCATCATCATTGATATGGAAAAAGTATAATGACTGATATGTTCGCTTATGATTTTATGATAAATGCTTTCCTTGCCGGTATTATTATCGCCATTCTTGCGTCGATAAGTGGTTCGTTTATAGTCTTGCGTAGGTACGCGATGTTGACAGAGACCTTGGCCCATGTCGCATTGGTCGGAGTCGCGATCGGCATTGTCACGGAGCAGAACCCAATCTGGGTGGCGGTCCTTGTCTCCGTGGGAGCAGCTTGGCTTATTGAGTATCTGCGAAGTTATTTAGGCCTGTATTCGGATTCGATCTTGGCTATCTTCCTTTCTGGGTCCCTGGCTTTGGCTGTCATCATCGTCTCCTTGGCGGGTTCTTTTAATGCCTCTTTGTTCTCATATCTGTTTGGCTCGATCCTTTCGGTGACGCAGGGTGACCTTATTACTATGGCACTGTTTGGTTCGCTTTCGATGGCTGTTCTCCTCGGTCTGTTCAAAGAGTTTTACTTTATCGCCTTTGATGAGGAGGTGGCACAGGTCAGCGGTTTAAGGGTCAAACTTTTGAACTTTCTGTTGGTCACGATCATTGCTGTCATCATCGCACTCTCTATCCGTGTCGTTGGATCACTCCTTATTGGAGCATTGATGGTCATTCCGACTATCTCAGCACTTCGCTACAGGCTCGGGTTCTCAAAAACGATATTGTTGTCACTGCTTTTTTCTATATCGTCTGTTTTGGTGGGGATGACTCTTTCATATAACTTCTCTCTGCCAAGTGGTGCGACCATTGTACTTGTGATCCTGGTCATCTTTATTATCTCCATATTGACAAACAGAAAATGAAGATAGAAAAAGAGTTTTCCCGATATGCTCACGAGTATGGGCAGTACAATATCATACAGAGCCAGGTCGCACAAAAACTTCTTGATGATCTGAAGAGCAAGCCAAAGCGCATCTTGGACCTTGGATGTGGAAGCGGTACACTTTTTGGCAAGATCGACTTCGATTATGAGACTTATATCGGGGTAGACTTCTCTCAAAAAATGCTTGATCTTCATCCTAAAGGAGAGAAGATAGAGTGTCGTTTGGGCGACTTCAATGAGGATAAGCTTTTTGAGGAGCTGGTCAAAGAAAAGTTTGATCATGTGTTTTCTGCTTCATCCTTGCAGTGGGCTGAAGACTTGGACACAACTCTGTACCAGATATCACAACTCAATGCTCCTATCTCTTTGGCTATCTTTACATCCAACACCTTTAAGACACTCTTGGAGACAGCTGGGATTAAATCACCACTGCGCTGTTCCGATGAAGTGATCTATCTTATCAAACAGTATTTTCACTGCGAGGTAGAGCTTGTCTCGTATGAACTGAGCTTTGAGTCGGTAGAGGATATATTTAGCTATATCAAAAAGTCAGGTGTATCAGGTGGGAGAAATGTACTTTCATATAAGCAGATGAGACAATTGATGAGAGAATATCCCACAAAGACATTAGAGTTTGAGGTACTATTCGCCCGTAACTAGGTTGTCTTTCTCTAAAGTGTAAAGTTCGTAACGAATACTTTTGAACTTTTCAGAGAGGGAAGGATCGATTACCTTGTAGATCTCTTCCAAAACACGCGAAGACTCTTGTGCGCGTTTGTAGTTTGCGATGATGATACTCTCAATACAAGAGCGTTCCATCTCGCTTGCGATAGTAGGCCTAAGGACATCGTTTTGTGCATCCCGTGATTTTAAGAGGGACTGGATGTCATCGATCTTTGCTGAATGTCTCAGGGTTTTAAGACGGCTAGAAAGAACTTTATCGTTATCTGCATAGCGGGCCATGTCTTCTATGACACGAATCCCCTCTTTCAGACGGTTAAGGTTTGCATCGATTACACGATGAAGGGCTTTGTCCACTATTTGTTCTTTTTGCGTGAAGCTTTCGCCAGTTTGGCTTTTTTCTTAGCCTTGGCCTTTTGAGCGGCACTTGTCGCTTTACGCTCTCCAGCTTCTTGTTTTTCGTTAGGGTTGTTAGAACCACCAAAGGTGTTTTTTTGCGTACGAGCTAGAAATGCGAGCTTAACCCCGTCATCCATCTCAACGCTTGAAGTATTTGAACGTGCCATGTTGTTTCCTGTATGTATATTTAACTTGTTAATGAAGAAGAAGTCTTTTGCTTTTTCTAAAAGATGTACTGGATTAAATGAAATTTATAAATAGACCCTGTCTACTTAGAGACTTCAATTAATCCGCCGAGGCGAATTAATTACTCTTCCCCACCGAAGATACCAAGAAGGTGCAGAAGTGAAGTAAAGATGTTCAAGAAATCCAGATAAAGTGCGATGGCACCATCAATTGGAGTCTCATAAGCACCACGGATGATGTTTTGAGTGTCATACACGACAAGGATACTGAACAAGAACACGACAGCTGCAGAGATGATGACACTTAAAAGTGGACTGCCAAGGAATAGGTTTACCAAAGAGAAACCTATAACAACAAACAGAGCGATCATCAATGGTTTACCGTAGCTTGTGAAATCTTTTGTCGTCTTGATAGCAAAGAAGCTCATTGCACCAAAGATCACTGAGGTCATGGCAAAGGCATTACCGACGATGACACCGCCACCAGACATTCCGAGTGTACGAGCAAGTAGAGGAGCAAGGGTAATACCTGTCATGAAGACAAAGCCAAACATGACGACAAGGTTGATACCTGGTTTACGTTTGACCGCAAACAGACCGAAAAGAAGAGCGAACTCTAAAATAACAAGACCAATAAACCAGCTTTGAATGGTAGCTGCAAATGGGATACCTACGTAGGCACCGACGGCACCGGCCATCATAGAAGCTGCGAATAGCTTGTAAGTCTCTTTTATAAATGAAACAAGTTTACCTTCACTGCGTGTCCCGATATCTTCATAATGGGACTGACGAGCATAATCACGGTCATATAGACTCATTGAAAAATCCTTATTTTAATTTTTGAGATTATACCAAAATTCTAAGACCCCTATATTATATACATTATATAAAGAGATTTTTTAAGTAATGGCTTAATCCTTAATATGGAAGAAATATACAATGGCTATGTGTAAATAAAATGTGAATAATTAATAAAAAAGAACGGTTTCAAATCATAAAAATAGGAAGATTATTAACAACCGGAACAAATTTCAAAATTCCCGAGAGAAACTATTGACAATGAAGTTAGTTTTTCCTATAATTCCCGTCCACAAACGATGAGTCGCTTGAAAGAGAGACGAAGAAGACTTCATGTAGAAGCTTTAAATAAACGTTTGAGATCATTGAAAACT
>JBFEXN010000002.1:0-31659 GCA_041562655.1 Sulfurimonadaceae bacterium | reverse complement strand
GCGCCAAGAGCAGAAGAAGGGAAAACAGTTTTTTAGAGATCATTTTGTTTTCTTCCCAACCGGTACAGGACGATGCTCAGTGTATAGATGCCTGCAAGATGCCATACAAGCTCAGAGAGTACAAACCCATACACAAATGCATCATGTAAATAGTAAGTGCTCACAAGGCAAATGTAGGAGATAAGCAGGGAGATCATAGAGAGGGCAATAAGCACTTTCTTGTGTCCGTGTGAGAGTTTGATACGCAGGAGTATGGCCATTGTCGTAAACAGGGCCATGATGGCTAAAAAAAGCGATACATGGACATGCTCAAGCAGGCTTAGCAGGCTAAGGGGTTCTATGAACTCATCGGGATTTCCTTTCAGTGTGGCAAGGACCTCTTGGATGCTGATGCCGAAAAAGTGGGAAAGATAAAACAGGTCGCCCAGGAAGTACAAAAACATCATTAGGCTGTAAAAGCCAAGAAGCAGGGTGAAGTTTGGGTTGGAATGGATATCTTTTGAGACAAGGAACTTCATGGTCGGCCTTTGATGACGACTTCATAGATGGCAAGTGCGATGCGAGAAGCATCGGTAGCTGAACGGGCCGAAAAGGTCGCCCCCGAGATATTGGGTATCTCTCTTCCAAGTTTGAGGGTGTCATCAAGTCTGCGCTCTTTAAATGTGTCTACCCATAGCTTGGAAGGGATGAACTCAGGAGGTTCGTTAAAGGCAATGATCTCTATGCCCTTAAGCCTGCCTTCTGGTGTGATTATGGATAAGACGGCACTGTTCTTTGTCCGGACTTTCTGGATGACCAAGACACCATACCCCAAAAGCGTATCCTCTTGTGTGACGGTGAAAGTCTTGTAGATCTTGGTGCTTAGTTTGACTTTGGCAAGTTCTTGAACTGCCTGTGCTTGTGTCTTTGAGAGAAGGATACTCTTTTTATCGACAGTGATACCATCATCAAAGTTCATCTTCAGTGCATCAAAGGGTGAGAGCAGAAGCTGTGCACAAAGCGATGAGGTCAGGACGATAACAAGGAATGTTTTTTTCATGATATTACTCTTTTGTGAATGGTTTGTTATACTAGCCTTACAAAAGAGTAAGGCTGTTTGAATGCCTTAAAAGATAAATCCCAGCGCGAAGCTCAGGGTGTCAAAGTCCTCTTTAGCCGCATCATCATAATCTTTCATCGCATAGTCCAGTTTAAGCACGACCTGCTCATGCGGGAAGAAGTTAAGACCCACGGTTGTGACCGTCTCTCCCGCTTTTGCGTCAGTTGCATTGGCCAGTCTCTCTTTCTTGTCGTAGCTGTCATACTGGACAAACAGCGGTAGTTTATATTCTGAGTTCATCATATGCAAGAGGTCATATTCGGCATTGACATAATATCCCGATGACTTCTCAAGGGCTAATGGATAAGCATTGTCTTTGTTAAGACCGTCTATGTCCGTCTGCGCATACAGCCCTTTGAGTTTTACACCGGAGTTCTCATACATCCCATGGAGCTCATACGTAAAGGCCGTCGAACCGCTCGCTTCGCCTTGTCCAGCGGCACCGTAATAGGCAGAGCCACCGATGAGAAGACCCTCAACACCGGTATAGTCCAAACGGCCAACGCCGGCAACACGGTTCATCCTTCCGTTCTTTTCTGAGCCGATACGGCCGCCTCGTGTCGTTGTCGTCGCTGGAGCATCTGTCGCATAGTCGATAGCGTTGACAATCCCAAGGTTGTAGTTCAAGCCACTCTCACCGATCCTGCCGTACGCCATCACACCGTTTTCATGCCAGGTAGAAGGAATGATCTCTTTTTCGGTTCCCGGACGCTGAATCGTGTTAAAGAGGGTAGGTTCATGACGCAGGTTCGTCAGACCCATAGGCACAAGCAGGTGTCCGACTTGGATATTCAGTGCTTCGTTGATCAGGAAGTCCACGTACATAAACTCAACAACGACTTTTCCTTCACCTTTTTCTCCCGCTTCTGTATCGCCATGTTCGATCTCAAGTTCAACGTTTAAGACGATATTGTCATCAAACTTATAACCGATATACGGTACAAAACGGTAGACATCAGCATAGTTGCCTGCATTATCAGGCGCTGCATAAAGCATCTCGCCGTACCCGCCGATGGAAAGGGGTGATTTTGAGTAGTATACTTTTGAAGCTGCGGCTCCCATACCATTGCGTGATTGATCTGTATTTACTACATTAAAGTTAAACCCGGTTTTAAGGTCAGCCGTCTCTTCAATAAGAGTATTTGTCATCTCAGCCGTCTGCTGGTTCTGTTTTTCAAGGGTGTTCAGACGTTCAGTCAAAGCCTTAAGCTGTACTTTTAGCTCGTCCGTCTGTGCATCTGCCATAAGTGTGCTTGCAAGGGCTGAGATTACTGCTAGTGATAGTATTGAATGTTTCATTTATTGCTCCATATAGTACTGATAATTGTTATCAGTATCTGTTTTAATGAACGAATATTACTGATATTTATTATCAATGTCAAGAGTAATAAGAATTATTATCAATTATGCCTGTTGGGCTAGCGCTTCTTTTGACGAATGCCTTTAGGCGGTTGTTAAAAAAGTGCCATGTAGAGTAAGTAAGGGTAGAGCATCAAGCCCATTGTAAGCATGATAGGATGAAGGGGCAGGTTCAGCATAGCCTTTATCTCTGTACTCAGTTCATCCAGAACAAAGTGCTTGTGGATCAGTTGAACCTTGAAAAGGATGTCAATGCTTTTGATGATCAAGATAGCCAATACCCACAGGTTGTACTGGGTTATGTAAAAGATATACAGACCAAGGATATAGCTTGGGTGCATCAGATAAAGAAGGTAGGGGCTTCTTGTGTAGTAAGCGTAAATCTTGTGCAGCATGTCCAGCAGTGTTGGAGACTTTTGCCAAATCATCTCGAAAAGTTCGGCGGCAATAAAAAGAATAAGGAGTATAAGTTCATAAGACATGTGAAATGATAGTATAATTCCATCAATAAACGAAGGAAATCAATGTCATTATTTTACACCGATGAAGAAGGCGCACGTGTCTGCGTACAAGACTTCTATCCAGAAGAAAACATTTATGAGGAGAAGACGACCCTCCTGTATGCATTTGTCAAGTTTGAAGGAGATGATGAAGAGCTCTTACTGATAGAACAAAGACTCCTTGAAAAGAGTGCAAAGCTTCATCTTGATTATGTAGGATGGAGACTTGTAGATGGCTGGTTGGAGTTCTATTTTTACGGTGAACAGGCCAAGGGTTTTGAAAATGCACTTAACGACGCACTAAAACCGAAATACCAGTTTGAAAGCGGAAACCGTAAAGACAAGAAGTATGACACATACTACAAGATGTTGATGCCCAACGATCAAGAGTACCATAACATTCAAAGCGAGGAGATCATCGCTGAGCTGGAAGAATCTGGAGATGACCTCGAAGCAGAGCACCGTATTGAGTTCTATGCTATGTTTATGACCCTGAGTCAACGCAAACGCTTTGTCGAAGCGATAGAAGAAGCCGGTTTTGGTTTTTTACAGGACTTTCTTGATGAAAAGGCAGAAGATGATTTTGTATACGGGGTTGTCTTTACGAAGTTATCACCTGTAAGCATGGAAGTCCTTAACACATACACCAAAGACATATTTCCACTGATCAAACAAGAACATGGTCGCTATGAAGGGTGGGGAACACAGTCTCTGATCGCAAAAGAAGAGGAAGAGTAAGTCGGAGTATCTCCGTTCTCCTCATTAATGCTACAATACACCCTCAGTCCATAGATATAAACTAAGAAGGTACAGATATATGTCAGCAAAAGAGACTATCTGGAAGATGAAAGGACTTGTTCCTTACATCGTCGTCGTGTTCTTAAACGCTTTTACCGATCTTGGGCACAAGATCATCATCCAAAACACTGTCTTTAAGATATACGATGGTCAGACCCAGATCATCTTGACCGCTATTGTCAATGCACTAATCCTTCTGCCTTTTATCATGTTGTTCTCGCCCTCAGGATTCATCTCGGACAAGTACTCAAAAAGTCTTGTGATGCGTTATGCTGCCTGGGCTGCTGTCTTTATTACTCTGGGGATCACCTTGTGTTATTATCTGGGTGCTTTTGAGATGGCTTTTTTCTTGACCTTTGTACTTGCGGCTCAATCCGCTATCTATTCGCCTGCAAAATATGGATATATCAAAGAGTTGGTCGGGAACAAGTATCTGACACTTGGAAACGGGATTGTACAGGCCGTGACGACTGTCTCCATTCTTGCGGGTATCTTTGTGTATTCGATATTTTTTGAAGGCTTCCTGACAGACAAAGCGTATAGCAATACCTCAGAGATACTCCAGTATATCGCGCCCATAGGATGGGCTTTGGTCGGGGGATCGCTTCTTGAACTTCTGCTTACGTACCGGCTTCCGGACACGGGGGTGAAAAGCGATGTCTTCTTTGATATTAAAAAATATTACACGGGCCAGTATCTTAAGACAAACATGAAAGCCATCTTTCAAAACAGTGTCATTTTTCATTCCATCATCGGGCTTACGCTCTTCTGGTCTGTCTCTCAAGTGGTCCTGGCCAGCTTTCCGGCTTATGCCAAAGAGACTCTGGAAACGACAAACACAATACTCGTGCAGGGCATGATGGCCCTTGCCGGCATAGGAATCGTCATCGGATCGATCATAGCAGGGAAGGTTTCAAAGAACTATATCGAGACAGGGACCATTCCCCTGGGTGCGCTTGGTATAACGATAAGCCTGCTCTTGCTGCCGATATTGGCGGATGTGAAGCTGCACGGACTTAACTTCTTTGCCTTCGGTCTTTTTGCAGGCCTGTTTATCGTTCCGCTTAATGCTTTGGTGCAGATCAATGCCAAAGAGCATGAACTCGGTCTTGTCCTGGCAGGGAACAACTTCGTGCAAAACATCGGGATGATCTTATTCTTAGGGCTTACAGTTGTCTTCGCTATGCTTGGGATGAAGAGTATAGGGCTGTTTTACCTGATGTTGGTCATTTCCTTGGTCGGGTCTGTCTATGTCATCTCATATATCCCACAGTCGCTGGTCATCTTTTTGATAGCATCATTGATCTCTCGCCGTATTAAGATCGAAGTCTTGGGCTTTAACAATATTCCTCAAACGGGCGGTGTACTACTTTTGGGTAATCATATATCATGGCTGGACTGGGCAATCGTTCAGATGAGCATGCCACGGCCTGTGCGATTTGTGATGGACAGGGCTATTTATGAGAAGTGGTATCTAAAGGCATTTTTGGACTTTTTTAATGTCATCCCAATCTCTGCTAGAGGTGCAAAAGAAGCGGCGGGAAGGGTAAAAGAGCTTTTGGACGCGGGCGAAGTGGTCTGTGTCTTTCCCGAAGGTACGATAAGCCGTACAGGGCAGCTCTCAGCATTTAAAAAGGGATTTGAACGTATGGCTAAAGATGCGAATGCGGTTATCGTCCCTTTTTATTTGAGAGGTATGTGGGGGAGTCGTTTCTCACGCTCTTCTTCAAAGTTCAAAGAAGCCAAGAAAAGCCGAAAACGTGAAGTGATCATCTCCTTTTCCACGCCGATAGACATTAGTAGCGGTGCACAGCAGGTCAAGCAGAAAGTCTTTGAGCTCTCTTTCACTTCCTGGGAACGCCACACACAGACACTTCCATCGATGCCACAGGCATGGGTGCGAACGGCAAAGCGTCTTGGAAGCGGGTTTTGTATGGCAGACTCAAAGGGAACCACACTCTCCTATACTAAAGCACTGACATCTACAATGTTGTTTGCCGGACTGATAAAAAGAAGAGAAGAGCAAAACATAGGAATCCTGATGCCGACCTCCTCAGCCGGCGCTATTATCAACATGGCGACCCTGATGGCAGGAAAGAGTGTGGTGAACCTTGATGATTCTACCTCATCAAGTTTGCTGTATGCCATCATAGAAAAAGCGGGGATCAAGACGATCTATACCTCCAAAGCGCATGTGGCAAAACTAAAGGCGAAAGGCTTGGATACGGACGCCTTGCTTGAACGTTCTGAGTTTGTCTATCTTGAGGAGTTTCAAGACAAGGTGTCCGGGTTTAAGGCGATCAGCACACTGCTGTCTGCGAAGTTCTTACCGGTATTTGTCCTGAATATGCTCTATATCGAGAAGGTGAGCAATGAAGCAGTGGCTGCGATTTTGTTCCGTCCGGATGCAGAGGGTGAACTAAGAGGTGTGATGCTCACACACAAGAACTTTATGGCAAACATACAGCAGATATCGGATGTTCTGAATATGCGTTCAGAAGATGTTATCCTGGCCTCCTTGCCACTGTCGCATGCTTTTGGCTTGACTGCCACGACATGGCTGCCGCTTATTGAAGGTATCCCTATGGTCTGCCATCTCAATCCTGACGATGCTCTTGGTGTTGCCAAGGCAGTAGCCAAACAAAGGGCAACAGTGATGTTTGCGACATCGGATCTTTATCGGCTCTATGCAAGAGATACTAAGGTACATCCTTTGATGTTCGAGACACTGCGTATTGCCGTTTCCGGAGCTGGAATACTTGCTCCAGAGGTCAAAGAAGACTTTCAAGCGAAGTTCAACAAGGTGATCCTCGAAGGCTATGGTGTCACGGAGTGCGCCCCTGTAGCCAGTGTTAACCTTCCTGATGTCTTAGAGACGGACAGTTTTACTGTTCAGACCGGATATAAAGAGGGGAGTGTCGGTATGCCGCTTCCTGGAACGGCGTTTAAGATCGTCGATCCAAAGAGCATGTATGAACGGGCAGTTGGTGAGGATGGAGTAATCTTGATCGGCGGACCGCAGGTGATGCAAGGTTACCTGAAAGATGAGACGAAGACAAAAGAAGTCTTAGTAGAGATCGAGGGTAGACGCTGGTTCAAGACAGGAGACAGGGGACATCTTGATGAGGATGGATACCTCTTTATCGTCTAGTGCTGTGATTCTGTCTGCTTGGATAGGTGAACTTGAGCAATTAGTAGAGCATGAGACCTACAAGAGTGACTTGTTCGATGATAAAGCACTGGGCTTAATGTGGGCGCCTAAGAAGATGTGACCTAAGATGCACAGGTTTGATCACGTCCTGACTCTTTTGCTTTGTACAGCGCATCAGTAGACGTGTAGGTACACTTAGTACTGCATTCTTCTTCAGCAGGGTCTTTTCATAATCGGCTATCTTGTCAGTATAAAACTTAATTTAAGACATCATAAAAATGTTATAAACACAGATGCTTGCAGTTAATAAACTTCTACTAACCAACACTTTTGTACAATCCCGAACGCAATTATGTGCAAACCGGCTTAACGTAGACATGATGACGGTAAGAGAAAATATTGAGAGTGGAGTGTAGATTAGGATGAAGCCTACAGTTGAGAGCTTGAGTAAACGTCGAAGGATGATGTTCTATATCGTCTTTTGTATAGCCTGTATCGGTATTGGTGTGGATTATCTCTTCGATATAGAGGCCGTCAGTTATTTTGAAGATGTTCAGACCAATATGTACCTCGTATATTTCTTGATAGGATACAAGCTGATCGAGTTGAATATATTGTACTTTTTCTTTTATCACAGACATATGCTAAAGTATTATGATCAGGAGCATTGTGATGAGATGCTAAAAAAGTTTAACAAGAACGCGAAACGTTTTTTTATGCTGGTTCCTCACGGAAGCGTGATATTTGGTATTATCTCGTATAAACTGACAGCGCAGATCGGGTTTTTCCTGCTCTTCTTATCCATTGCCTCTATTGCCCTCTATCTGGTAAAACCAAAGAAGATATTGGATTATCAAAAAGATTGATCTCCTCACGCAAATAATGGATAGAAGCCATGTAAAATATACTATAATTACACATAGCTAACCATCTCATTTGACGACAGGAAAACAATGGCACTAAACAAACCAAAATACACCTTATTTAAGAACACTACCTATGCCTTGGCGGGTCTTGTTGACATCACCAAGCATGAAAGTTCGTTTAAGTTGCAAATATTGCTGTTTGTATCTATGAACCTTGTAGCATGGTTCTTGCCGTTGGCCTTTCATCTTCAAGCGATCCTCTCGTTGTCTCTTTTTATTCCGATTATGGCAGAAGTCACGAACAGCGCTATTGAGAGAGTAGTGGATCTAGTGACAATGGACTATCATGAGCTTGCCAAACGGGCAAAGGATGCCGGTGCAGCATTGGTCTTTTTGAGTCTTGTGCTTACGGGAGCGATATGGATGGCTGTCTTGTATATAGGATTTATAAAGTAATATTTAAAAAGGAAAAATAATGGCACATGTATTGATTATTGGAGCGGGCGGAGTAGGCCGGGTCGTGACACACAAGTGTGTTATGAACAAGGATGTCTTTACAAAGATAACATTGGCTAGCCGCCGTTTGGAGTCGTGTAAGACTATTCAAGAGGAACTGCCTTCGGGTGCCGTTGAGATCGAGCAGGTCGATGCGGACAATACGGAAGAGTTGGCGGAACTTATCGTACGTATCAAAGCAGATATGGTGATCAATGTCGCTTTGCCGTACCAGGACCTTACGATTATGGATGCCTGTCTGAAAACAAACATCCCTTATCTCGACACGGCAAACTATGAGCATCCGGATGAGGCGAAGTTTGAGTACAAAGAGCAGTGGGCAAAACATGAGGCTTTTAAACAGAAGGGTCTTATGGCACTGCTTGGAAGCGGTTTTGATCCGGGTGCGACGAATGTGTTCTGTGCGTATGCGCAAAAACACTACTTCGATGAGATACATACGATTGATATCCTTGACTGTAATGCAGGTGATCATGGATATCCTTTTGCAACGAACTTCAATCCGGAGATCAACCTTCGCGAAGTCTCTGCAAACGGGCGTTACTGGGAAGATGGAAAATGGATCGAGACCAAGCCGATGGAGATCAAGATGGTGTGGGACTATCCTGAGGTAGGCCCTAAAGACTCATACCTTCTGTATCACGAAGAGATGGAGTCTTTGGTAAAGCATATCAAAGGGCTTAAGCGTATTCGTTTCTTCATGACCTTTGGGGAGTCTTATCTGACACACATGAAGTGTCTTGAGAACGTCGGTATGCTTGGTATTGAAGAGGTCGAACATAAGGGCATGAAAATAGTGCCTATGGAGTTCTTGAAGACACTGCTTCCAGATCCGGCTTCATTGGGACCTCGAACCAAGGGCAAGACAAACATCGGTATTGTGGCTGAAGGTATCAAAGACGGGCAGAAGAAGAAGATCTACATCTATCAGGTGAGCGACCACGAACAGTGTTACGCAGAAGTGAAATCTCAGGGAGTCTCTTACACAACGGGTGTTCCGGCGATGATAGGTGCCAAACTGATGATAGAAGGTAAATGGACAGGATCAGGAGTCTTTAACATGGAAGAGATGGACCCAGATGCCTTTATGGAAGAGATGAACGTCCAGGGGCTACCGTGGAAAATATTAGAACTTGAGTAGTGTCTGTCCTTTGTGTCACTCAAGTGACACTGATCTGTTCAGTATGCACAAGACGGGTGAGTACAGAGAGTGTCAACGATGTTCTTTGGTCTTTGTCTTACCGGATCATCGTCTTGATGAAGCTTCTGAGAAGGAGCGTTACGACTTGCATACGAACTCCTCGGATGATCCCAACTACAGAAAGTTCCTTTCAAAGGTTCATGTGCCTGTCTGCGATAGAGTCAAGGAGGGTGCCTTCGGTCTGGATTTTGGATCAGGCCCCGGACCGACGCTTTCAAAGATGTTTGAGGAATCGGGCTACAAAATGAGGATATATGATCATTTTTATGCCAGGGACGAAGAGGCACTGGAGCTTAAATATGATTTTATAACGTCTACGGAGGTTATAGAACACCTGTATGACCCTTTTACTGTCTTGGACAGGTTATGGAACATGGTGAATGAAGGTGGGCTTTTGAGCCTGCTTACACAGCCTTATCCGGACAAAAGTGAGTTTGATGCATGGTATTACAAAAATGATCCGACGCATGTCTGTTTCTTTTCGCCGGATACGATGCATTGGCTGGAGCAGAAGTGGAATGCCAGTTTGGAAATCATAGGTAAAGACGTTTTTGTCTTTCATCGGAGCAAGAATGGGAATTGAACTAAATCAGATAAAAAGTACGCCGGTATATGTTTGTGAGCTTGCAAGGCTAAGAGAGAACCTTGAGATACTCGACCACGTCCAAAAGAGCTCAGGGGCAAGAATAATACTTGCTCTAAAGGGATTTGCGATGCACGCCACCTTTGACCTTGTCGGTCAATACCTCTATGGGTGCACAGCGAGTGGCTTGCATGAGGCCAGACTTGCACGTGAGAAGATGAACAAAGAGGTCCATACCTATTCACCAGCTTTTAAAGAGGAGGATATCGAAGAGATAGCACGTATCTCAGACCATATCGTCTTTAACTCTGCTAATCAGCTGTTTAGGTTTTGCAAAAAAGTCAAAGAGATCAATCCTAAGGTCTCTTTGTCTTTACGTGTCAATCCCGAGTTCTCTTCCTCTCCAGTCGATCTATATAACCCTTGTGGCTTGTACAGTCGCTTGGGAACGACAAAGAAGAACTTTGATGAAGATGTCTTGAAGTATATTGACGGATTAAATTTTCATGCTTTGTGTGAACAGGATGTGTCTGCCTTGGAAGGGGTACTTGAAGCTTTTGAGGCAAAGTTTGGCGAATATATACCACAGATGAAATATATCAATTTCGGTGGCGGCCATCACATCACTAAGAAGGGATATGATACGCAAAGACTGATCGAAGTCATCAGGTCTTTTAAAGAGCGTTATCCGGGGGTTGAAGTCTATCTTGAACCGGGTGAAGCTGTAGGATGGCAAACAGGCGACTTGATCTCTACAGTATTGGATATTGTTGACAACGGGATGAAGATAGCCATTTTAGATACATCTGCCGAAGCGCATATGCCAGATACACTTGCTATGCCGTACCGCGCTGAAGTTACTGGCGCCTCAGAAGCAAATGTAAAAGCCTTTACGTATAGACTGGCGGGAAACACCTGTCTGGCCGGTGATATTATGGGTGATTACTCTTTTGATGAAGAACTTCAAGTAGGGGACAAGGTCGTATTTGAAGACCAGATCCATTATACCTTTGTCAAGAACACGACTTTCAACGGAATAGCCTTGCCTTCATTGGCTCTGTGGACGGAAGAGAACAAACTGAAGATTGTCAAAGAGTTTGGCTATGAGGATTATGCACAGCGGCTCTCTTAAGTCCTTTGAGTCACTTGTTATCGGCAGTTTAGTCTAATAGCTCTGTTTCGCCTGAGCCTGAGTGACGGCTGCTTTGACTGCATTGATATAGCTTTTTAGTGAAACATCTTTATTTTTGTAGGCGATATCAAAGGCGGTGCCATGATCAACAGAGGTCCTTACGATAGGCAGGTTAAGTGAGATGTTGATACTCTCTTCAAAATGGAGTGCTTTAAGTGGGATAAGCCCCTGGTCATGATACATGGCGACATAATGCTTGTAGCGCTTACGCATGGGCTTTGTGAAGGCAGTGTCCGGCACAAAAGGACCGATAAAAAG
This sequence comes from Sulfurimonadaceae bacterium, assembly GCA_041562655.1. GTDB lineage: Bacteria > Campylobacterota > Campylobacteria > Campylobacterales > Sulfurimonadaceae. The sequence continues at coordinate 20,136 of JBFEXN010000002.1, read as the reverse complement.
TTCTTTTTTAAGTGATGCGTTGGCATTGCTGATAGCCTGTGCGATAAACTTTTCCTCATGCCCCAGAACACCTCCGTCGCCCGCATGCGGGTTAAGTCCGAGAACAGCGACTCTTTTTGCATCTATGTCTTCACTTAGGTTGAGTAAAAAACGTGTCAGTTTTTTAGTCTTGATCTCGCCAGGGACTTTTGATAATGGCGTATGTTCGGTGAATAATGAGACATACATCTTCTCGCAGCCTAACATCATGATGGCTTCTTTGTCAAAATACGATCTGAGCATATCCGTATGCCCTTTGAAGTCTATTCCTGCCTTCGACCAGGCTTCTTTATGAATAGGAAGTGTCACCAATGCATCTGCGGTCTTGTTCTCGCAAAGTTTGATAGCCTTTTTAAAGGAGTTATAGCTATATTTTCCACTTTTCTTATCGATTTTTCCTGCATTGATATCGAACTCGCCTTTGATGGGGAAAAGTGTCATGTTCTCAGGTGGTGTAAGTCCCAGTTTTTTGCAAGCTTTATCCAGCATCGATTGGGAGATACAGTACACAGGCTGGGAGATCTTTGATATCTCTTTGTGTGCTTTTAGTATGATCTCTATACCAATACCGTTTAGGTCTCCGACACTGATCGCGAGCACTTTCTTTGTCATACCAAGAGTTCTTTCATATCGATGATGGCTTTTTCAAGGCCCGTAAATACGGAGCGCGCAATAATACTCTGTCCAATATTAAGCTCTTGTATCACTTCGATCTCACACATCTGTGTGACATTTTGATAGTTTAGTCCATGACCGGCAGCAACGAGCAGGCCTTTTTGATGTGAGAGGTAGGCTGCATCTCTGATCTCTTCAACGGAATCGTGCAGAAGTTTCTTTAATTCACTTCTAGAAAGTTCAAGTTCTTTGATGGAGTGGTGTGTGGTCGAAAGAGGTGTATTCAACATGGCATATATATTGGCATAGCGCCCCGTATGCAGCTCCACCATATCGATATCGAGTCTTGAACAGGCTTCGATGATCTCTTCGTTAGGATCAATGAAAAGAGAGACGTCGATCTCATGTTCCTTGAGTCGGTTCACGGCTTGTTCAATCGCCTCAAATTGAGAAATGACATCAAGGCCGCCCTCTGTTGTCACTTCCTCACGTTTTTCCGGTACAAGCGTTGCACGATGCGGGCGTAACTGACAGACGATATCGATGATATCGGCATCGATCGAACACTCCAGGTTGACCGGAAGGGCAGAGTTGTACATGATCTTCTGCGCATCAAAGTCATTGATATGCCGACGGTCTTCGCGTAAGTGAATGGTGATCTGGTCAGCACCGGCACGTTTACAGATCCCTAGGGCATCGACAGGGTCGGGATCGTTGATGCGGCGTGCTTCTCTTAAGACGGCGATGTGGTCAATATTTACGCCAAGGGCGATTTTAGCTCCGTTTTTCATAGAACTCCTTTTTGAATTCAGCAAACCTGTCTTGCAGGATAGCCTCTCGCGCTTGTCTCATAAGGTTTAGATAATAATGAAGGTTGTGCAATGAGGCCAAACGAAAGAAGGTCAGCTCTTTTGACCTGACCAGATGGTTTAAATATGCACGTGTATAGCGCTTACACGTTGGGCATTCACACTCTGGATCTACTGGACGATCATCCTCTTTAAACTTGGCGCCACGGATATTCACCTTTCCAAAAGAGGTGAAAAGGGTGCCATTTCTCGCATTTCGCGTTGGCATGACACAGTCAAACATATCGACACCGCGGTCGATGTTCTCAATAAGGTCTTCCGGTGTACCGACCCCCATCAGGTATCTTGGTTTGTCTTCGGGCATGTATTGCACTGTATGCTCAACGGTATCATACATGTCTTGATTGGCTTCGCCTACGGAGAGGCCGCCGATAGCAAATCCGTCATAATCAAGCGCGCATAACTCTGTTGCCGACTTGGTTCGAAATGCTTTGTCTGTCCCACCTTGGATGATGGCAAAGATATTTTGGTCGGTACAGATGCCTTTCTTCTGCTGTGAGCGAAAGTATTCTATGGACTCTTCTGCCCAGCGAGTTGTTCTTTCGATCGAGACTTTGATGCGTTCTTGAGTCGCAGGTAAAGCGACAAGGTCATCAAGTATCATCATGATATCACTGCCAAGGTTTGTCTGTATATCGATGACCTTCTTAGGGGTAAAGAAATGTTTACTTCCGTCAATATGACTTCTAAACTCGATGCCATCTTCTTTTGGCTTTGATATATCACTTAGGCTGAAGGCTTGAAAACCGCCTGAGTCCGTCAAGAAGCTTTTCGGATACGTTGTGAACTTATGCAGTTTCCCCATCTTGGCGACGTTTTCATCCCCTGGACGAAGGTACATGTGATAGGTGTTGGCCAGTATGATGTTCGTTCCCAGCACTTCATCCATGTCCTGCATATCGAGTGATTTGATCGATCCGACAGTTCCTACTGGCATGAATACTGGAGTCTGTATCGTAGAATGCGCTGTTACGATCGTACTTGCACGGGCGTTTCCACTTTTTGCTTCAAGTTTAAATTCCATATTTGATCTTATCTTTCTTTTTAATTGCAATTATACTACAATCATGGCTATAAAAGGCGATGAGCCTAAAGAGGTAGAAATGAAGAAGATATTGATCCTGACTGATGGTGAGACGGGAAGACACTTTGTCGAACGTGTTGCGGACACCTATACAAGCGATAATATCTATTATGTAGTCTCTATGGACAAGCTCGAGATAGAGAATGCCAAGCCTTCACAATTCAAGTTTTATCAATTTGACCCGACCAGTCCACATAAGCTTTCCAATCTCTTGAAGATGGAGTTTATGCAGGTTGTCATCGTACTTAAGAACGCTCTTGATGTGGAAGTGAGTGTTAAGAACATCCGCATGTACAAGTCACAACTTCGTATTGTCCTGCTTGACAGATGGGGTCTGAACTTTGATGATCAGAACATCATGTCTGTTAACACAAACGATCTTCTTGCCAGCCGCCTGCTTGATTACTTGCCAAATGTTCCCGTCATCGCTCAAAATGTCGGTATGGGTGAGGGCGAGATACTTGAGGTACTGGTGCCCTTTGGGAGTTCGTTTGTCTACCGCCATATTGATGCCCTGGAGCAAAAAAACTGGAAGATAGTCGCAATATACCGTAACCAGCGTCTGATACTCCCTTCCCCAAAACGTATGATCCAGCCAAATGACCTTCTTGTCTTAGTGGGTGAACCTTCGGTATTAAAGACTGTCTATAGGGCTATCAAGCGAGAACTGGGACAATTCCCGGCACCGTATGGAAGCAACTTGTATCTCTATATCGATATGGCCCTGGAAAATATAATGAGTCTTCCAAAACTTATCAAACGCTCAAAATATATCCATGGGCATCTTGGGGATAAGATGTTTATCCGAATCGTCAATGCATCGGATATCGATATCCTTGAGAAGATCAAAAGTAATCGAAGTGATGATATCACCATCGAGATCGACTATACGGATCGTGACCACAAAGATATCATACTAAATGATATGAATGAGATGGATATAGGCCTGATAATGCTCTCTAGTAGGCTTTTCTCGGTCTCTATGATCCGTCAGACTCTGTATGAAGCAAAGAGACCGGTGCTGAAACTATCAAAGAAGCCATTTTCCAAACTAAAAGAGAGTGTCATCGTCCTGACGGACAATCGCGATCTCGAGAAGATATCGACCACTGTCTTTGACATCTCGGCACAGTTGTCGTTCAATCTTGAGCTTTTTGACTTTACGCAGGAGAAAAGTGAAGACAAAGAACGTATTGTCGAGCATTATGAAAACCTTTCGGTCATCTTCTCAAAGAATATCAAGATGATCTCACAAGAGGCAAATCCTATTCGTTTTTTAAGACAAAAAGAGAACTTTTTATATTGTCTTCCCTTTACTGATAAGATGTTGGACCTGCCTCTGTACTCACTTTTCTCTACCGATAGTGAGAAATTGTATCATCGACTCGGCGAATACCATCAACTTTTTATTCCTGTACAGCTTTAAAGGTGAGGGCTAATCGCTTTTAAAGCCTTAGTTGAGTATTATTTATTTTAAAATTTCATAAAGTATAAATAATGACCATAGACATCCATCTCAAAAAAGAAATCGACAACTCTTATCAAGTTCATTTAGGTGAACTGCCTGCCCTTAAATTTGACACGAAAGTCGCTGTTGTCACAAATCCTACCGTCAGTGCTCTTCACCTTGAGTATCTGCTTTCCAAACTCAGTGCCAAAGAGATCGTCGTGGTCACTGTTGAAGATGGCGAAAGTTTTAAGACGCTGGCAACGATAGAAAATGTGCTAAATGAACTGTTTGAACACAAGTTTAACCGAAGTTCTATATTGATCGCTCTTGGCGGTGGTGTTATCGGTGATATGACAGGGTTTGCTGCGAGTATCTATCAAAGGGGGATTGATTTTATTCAGATCCCGACGACACTGTTATCACAGGTGGATGCAAGTGTCGGTGGCAAGACAGGTGTCAATAACGCTTACGGGAAAAATCTTATCGGTGCATTTCACCAGCCACAGGCCGTCTATGTTGATCCTTCTTTTTTATCTACACTTCCTGCCCGTGAGTATGCAGCCGGGATTGCAGAAATCATCAAGATGGCAGTCTGTTTTGATAAAGCGTTCTTTGAATGGCTTGAATCGGCAGATCTGAAGGATAGATCAGTCATCCAAGAGGCAATAGCAAAGTCAGTCAAGACAAAGGCAATGGTCGTCTCTCAGGATGAAAAAGAAAAGGGCCTGCGTGCGGCACTCAATTATGGCCACACCTTTGGTCATGTCATAGAGAATGAGACAGCTTATACGAAGTATCTGCATGGTGAAACAGTGGCGATCGGCATGGTGATGGCAAATGAACTGGCGGTTAGTCTGGGACAGATGACGACAGATGAAGCGCAACGTATACGCAACCTCCTGCTCAAATGTGATCTTCCTGTGGCATATCCTATCTCGGACGTAGAAAACTTTTATGAGGCATTTTTCCTGGATAAAAAAAGTTCAGACACAAACGTCACCTTTATCGTACCCAACCATCTAGGCGGTGTCGATCTGTATTCTGATATTGAAAAAGAGACGGTTGTAGATGTCTTGAGATCATTTGCGGAGGAGAAGGGTGAGTAGATTTCTTTTTGTTGTTTTTGCCTTTGTCAGCCTTGCTTATGGAGCAGTCGAACAGAGTGTAGACCTGAACGATACGCTTCTCAAAGAACGACAGGAGACAGAAAGAAAACAGCATATCGAACAACTCCAAGACAAGCTTGTCGAGATACAAAAGTTTTTGAAAAAAGAGGGTGTGCTCTGGCAGAAGAGCTACCACTCTTACGTGACCTACCTCGAAGTCGCCCAAGAGTTGAAGGAAGTACGTAAGAAGATCAAGAAGCTTTCGAAGCGAGAGAGCACTTTCGAAGCAAGGGACGAGCTCAATGCCCTGGAGACGCGTGAACAGATCCTGGCCAATCAGATCGACCTTCTTCAGGGCAAGGAGAATGCACCTTTTACAGAGTTGATTATTCCTGATGAACTTCCAGAACCACCTGAAGTCGCCAATCCGATCAGTATCTTTACAGCACTCTCTTATCTGAAAATGCTTGAGGGAAAGGTCAGTGAGTACGAACAGCGTGAGTCAAACCTACGTGCGTATATCGTCAATCTTCGCAAGAAAGCCCGTCTGGAGGGTGAACTTTCGGCATTGAGCAAGAACAAGCTTCATGAAGAGACATATCTTGAAGATATGCATAAGCTTGGTATTTTTGAAGATGCCCTTGAAACGGTAAGCAAGACATCTGCTGTCTATTCACAACGTGTCGATACCGTTGAGGCGCAGGTTCAAAAGAACATTGGGGCTCAGCTTGTCAAACTTCTGAACCTGGGCATCATCATCCTTGTGCTGTTTGTCCTTTTCTTCTTAAGCAAGCTTGTCATCAAGAAGTACATCACGGATAACGAGCGCATCTATATGGCGCACAAGATGCTTACCTTTGTGAATGTCTCATTGATCTTTATCATCATCGCATTCTCCTACATCGACAATGCCGGCTATCTAGTGACTGTTCTCGGTTTCGCCTCTGCGGGTATCGCAATTGCGATGAAAGACTGGTTCATGAGTATACTCGGATGGCTGGTCATCGTTTTGGGTGGTTCGATGCATGTAGGTGACAGGGTCCGTGTGGATAAGGACGGTATGCAATATGTCGGTGATATCCTCGATATCTCACTTTTGCGTATCACCATCTTGGAAGATATCACGTTGACAAGTTATTTACACAACCGTCGTGCAGGTCGTATCATATTTATTCCGAACAACTATATCTTTACTCAGATGATCGCAAATTACACACATGTCTCCTTAAAGACTGTATGGGACGGTATTGATATCCGCATTACCTTTGATTCCAATCATAGAAAAGCTATCCATATCGCTAAAGAGATCACACGAAAATATTCCAAAGGGTATACGGATATCACCCGTACCCAGTTGAACAAACTGCGTAATAGATATAACTTGAAAAACACGAATGTCGAGCCGCGCATCTTCTCTTTTGCCGAGGCCAACGGGGTCTGTATCAGTGCCTGGTATCTGACCAATGCCTACGCGACCTTGACGCTTAGGTCAACGATCTCGGTCGAGATCATCGAGGCCTTTAATGAAGCGGAAGATATTCAGATCGCATATCCTACGCAGACGCTATACCTTGATGATAACAAGAAAAAAATGCCGGAGCTTGGTGAGCCTGAAGCGGGTGAGAGTAAGGTGGAGTGGTAATGGCAAAGGTATTTATCAAGACTTTCGGTTGTCGGACCAACCTGTTTGACTCCCAGGTCATGCTTTCGCATCTTCAAGATTTTGAGATCACGCAAAACGAGGATGAGGCGGATATCATCATTGTGAACTCGTGTACGGTGACAAATGGTGCTGACAGTGGAGTGCGCGGTTATGTGAATGCTGCGAACAAAAAGGGTGCAAAAGTCTACCTAACCGGATGTGGGGCACATACCAAGGGAGAGGCTCTTTTTGAGGCGGACAAGGTCTTTGGTGTCTTCGGTCAGTCCGAGAAGGCCAAGATCAATGAGATGTTGAAAAAGGAGACAAAGTTTTACGAGATCGGTGATCTTGATTTTGTAGACGATGCTGTTGTTGAAGACTTTGTTGGAAAATCTCGTGCTTTTATAAAGATACAAGAGGGATGTAACTTCCGTTGTTCTTATTGTATTATCCCTTTCGTCCGTGGTGATGCCAGAAGTCTTGATGAAGAAAAGATTCTAGAACAGATCACGCGCTTGGCAGCAAACGGTTTTGGCGAGTTTATTTTGACCGGTACCAATGTCGGATCTTATGGGCAGGGTGAAAAACGTTCCCTGGCAGGGCTGTTGAAGCGAATGTCACAGGTAAAGGGCGTACGACGTATTAGAATCGGGAGCATGGAACCTATTCAGGTGACAGATGAGTTCAAAGAACTTCTGAGTGAGCCTTGGCTGGAAAAACACCTGCATATTGCTATCCAGCACAGTTCCAACGAGATGCTACGTATTATGAACAGAAGAAACAGGGTAGAGAGTGACATAAGACTCTTAAACGAACTTCATGATAAGGGTTTTGCCCTTGGTACAGACTTCATCGTAGGCCATCCAGGAGAGACGGATCTCTTGTGGAAAGAAGCGATGTCTAATCTAAAACAGATGCCTTTAACGCACGTACATGCCTTTACCTACTCAAAACGTGATGGGACACCTTCGGCTGACATGCGTGGTGAAGTCAATGGCCTCGTCTCCAAAGAGCGTATGCTAGAACTTAATGCTATAATCGATGCCAATAACTATGATTTTAGAATGAATCACAAAGTGCCATTGGAAGTCCTTGTAGAAAGTCAAAAAGAGGATATCTATACAGGGCTTGATCAGTTCTTTAACCGCATTGAGATACGCTGTGAACATGATCTTTTGGGTAACTGGATTACTATTGAGGATTATGAGATCAAAGAGGATATGAACTATGCTGAACTCTAAGACAAACAGATGGGTGTTGTACTTTTCTGCCGGTGTCTTGCTTGGGCTTTTTCTATTTGCTGTATTACGTGATAACAGCGAACCTGTAACGCTCACTAAAAGCAGTGAACTACTGGAGAAAGGGTTGGTCAAGCGGGCTGTTTTGGCTGATGATAAAGTCTATCTCGTTACCGATGAGGAGACATACAGGATCCCAACCGTGTTGATAGACAAGCAGATGCTTTCACAAGTACCTGTTGAGACCGGCTCTGGAAACTATGCCGTACAGATATTGATGGTGTTGACTGTGCTGCTGATCACAGGCGGTATCCTTTATCGCTACACCACGAAAGAGTCTGAACAGGGTAAACAAGGACCAGCAGGGGTATCGGCTTCGGCTAGTCTTAGCGAGCCTATCTTCCCTTCGCATTCAAGCATAAAGTTTAAAGACGTTGGCGGGATTGCAGATGTCAAAGAAGAGCTTGAAGAGATCATTGATTTTCTACGTTCACCGAAAAAATATAAGAACTTCGGTGCAAAGATGCCAAAGGGTGTCTTACTGGTAGGACCTCCAGGCGTCGGAAAGACGATGATAGCAAAGGCAGTGGCCGGTGAAGCGAATGTCCCGTTCTATTATCAAAGTGGTGCATCATTCGTACAGATCTATGTAGGGATGGGAGCCAAACGGGTACGAGAGCTTTTTGTCCAGGCGAAACGTAATGCACCTTCAATCATATTCATTGACGAGATCGATGCCGTAGGACGTGTACGTGGTGGACATCGAAATGATGAGCGTGAAGCGACATTGAACCAACTCCTGACCGAGATGGATGGCTTTGAAGACTCTTCCGGGGTTGTCGTTGTGGCAGCTACAAACAAGATCGATGTTTTGGATCCGGCACTGCTTCGTTCAGGCCGTTTTGACAGACGTATCTTTGTGGACCTTCCTACTTTGGATGAACGTGCGGCCATTTTAAACAAGTATTTTGAACAGATGGTACATGAGGTCGATACAAAAGAGATCGCAAAGATGACGATAGGTTTTAATGGAGCAGCTCTGGCTACACTCGTGAATGAATCAGCCTTGGAAGCACTTCGTCAGAACAGGCATAATATTTCCATGCAGGAGGTCTTGGCCGTCAAGGACAAAGTCATCTTCGGAAAGCGTAAGGTAAAGAGTTACAGTGAAGATGAGAAAAAACTTCAAGCACTTTATCAAGCAGCTAAAGCCTTGTGTGCCTATTGGTACGAAGTCCCTTTTGAAAAGTTCACCATGATCAATGATGGTCTCAAGCCTTATGATGTCGAGTTGGTGAGCAAACACAAGTTACTCTCCTATATCAAGGTGATGCTCTCAGGAATGGCCATTTGTGAGATACATTACGGGGAACACTCATCCAATGTGGAAGATGACCTCAAAGAGGCTAAAAAGATCGTACAGCTACTACTGGAGAACTATGGCATGGGTGAGCAGATTATTGCTTCTTCGAAAGACAGTGCCCAGCTTATCAACAGACTTTATGCTGAGACAAAAGAGTTCTTAAACGGCATGCAAGCGCAGATACAAGCACTTCAAAGTGAACTGATCACGAAAGAGCATATCACGAAAGAACAGATCAAGAAAGTCATGGATGAAGTTTTATAGCGGTTTTTCCCTTTCTAATGACAGACAACTCTTTGAAGCATATATAAAAGACTCAGAGTTCAATGTCTGTGGTTTCTCTTATGGTGCGATACAAGCCTTTGAGTATGTTTTGCATGCTAAGACACGTATTGATACGTTACAGCTTTTTTCTCCTGCTTTTTTTCAGGACAAGAGTGAAAAGTTCAAGCGCACACAGATGATGTATATGCATAAAGACAAAGAGGCTTATCTAGATAATTTTTTACACGCATGTTTTTCCCCCGTACAGATTGATGCAAGTGTACGATTGCAGAAGGGAAGTGCAGAGGAACTTAGTGATCTTCTCAACTATGAATGGAGAGCTGAGGAATTAAAATCTCTGACCGACAGGGGCGTCAATATAGAGGTCTATCTTGGAAGTGAAGACAAGATAATCGATCCCCATAAAACAAAAGCGTTCTTTTTGCCCTATGCAAGTGTCTATACGATAAATCATGCGGGACATACATTACAAAACAAGGATAGATAGATGGAAATAAAAATTGGTGTTATTACCGCATCAGACAGAGCTAGTGCCGGAATTTACGAGGATATTTCAGGTGTGGCAATTCAAGATACGATGAAAGAGTATCTTACCAGTGAATTCGAGATCGTATACCGATGTATACCTGACGAGCAGAGTGAGATCGAAAAGACGATGATAGAGCTGTGTGATGAGCAGGAGTGTTGTTTAGTCGTGACGACAGGGGGTACCGGACCTGCCTTGCGTGATGTGACACCTGAAGCAACCGAGAATGTTTGCCAAAAGATGATGCCAGGCTTTGGAGAACTGATGCGTCAGGAGAGCCTTAAATTTGTCCCAACAGCGATCCTTTCACGTCAGACAGCCGGTATACGCGGGAAGTCGCTTATAATAAACCTGCCTGGAAAACCAAAATCAATTCGTGAATGCCTGGATGCCGTCTTTCCTGCCGTACCATACTGCATTGACTTGATAGAGGGACCGTACCTGGAGTGTAATGAAGCGGTGATAAAGCCCTTCCGCCCGAAGGCTAAATAGCCTTTTGAAAAACGATAAATTAAACATATAATCCACTATATAGTATATTATATAGTGGATTATATATCCAGTTTGATACCAACAGGACAGTGGTCAGAACCCATGATATCCTGCATGATAAAGGCATCTTCAAGGCACTCTACCAGATCATCGGATATGAAAAAATAATCAATTCTCCATCCGACGTTCTTTGCTCTTGCACCAGAGCGGTAGGACCACCAACTGTACTCATCCTCTTTGTCTCCATGAACATACCTAAAGGTATCTATATATCCATTGTCTACAAGCTTGTCCATCCATTCACGCTCAATAGGCAAAAAACCTGAAGTCTTAGCGTTCGCCTTCGGATTTTTAAGGTCGATCTCTTTATGTGCCGTATTGACATCACCGCAGATGACCACAGATTTACCTTCGTCTCTTAGCTGATTACAGTGATCCAAAAAGTCATCATAAAACTTCATCTTTACAGCAAGTCGCTCATCGTCTTTCTGCCCGTTTGGAAAATAGACATTAAACAGCACGAAATCACCAAAGTCCTGTTCGACGATGCGTCCCTCGCGTCCAAGGTCTATCTCGTGCCTGTTCTCGGTGTATTCTGGCGTCATCGCGGAAAATGTAGCTGTACCGGAGTACCCTTTTTTATCAGCACTGTTAACCGCTCTATGCGCATACTCAAGATCAAAAATATCGTCCGGAATCTGCTCTTCAAGGGCTTTGATCTCTTGAAGGCAAAGGATGTCTGGTTCTCTTTCATCGACCCATTTTAGTGCTTCTTTGTTGGCGACAGCACGAATTCCATTTACATTCCATGAGATTATTTCTATTGACACTTACTATTCCTATGTGTTCTTTTGTTCTATCTATATACTAGACGGATGAATTTTCAGTATTCTAGCAAAGATGGTGTGTTGTAGGGCTTAATCAAACACAGCGAATAAGGGGTAAAGTAAAAGTTAAAGTACCATAAGAATAGAGGGAATCTTTTTTACACACCTTGTCTCTAAGGCAGGTCGTTTGGCTTTTTTAAGCGGTGTTATTTCTATTTTTTATATTATAATGATGCAAAACAATTCCTCAGGAGTGAGAGTGAAAAGCGAAATATATATAGAGCTGTTCAGATTTGATGCGCGAACAGACTACCTTCCTTATTATCAAAAGCATACACTTGAGTATAGCGAGAATGAAACAGTCAACGACTTACTTCACAAGATGAATAAGATCGATGCCTTCGGTTTTAATGATAACTGTAACCTCAAGGTGAATGAACTTTATATTAATGCGAATGAGCGTGTGGCTGATATCGTTGCACGATGCGGCAATGAGATCCAGATTAACCCGATCAGTGAGTTTAGAGCGAAAAAAGATCTACAGATCGATCGAAGCGACTTCATCGAAAAGCTTTCTCTAATCGAAGAGTATATTGGTGCTGAACAAAACATCGCATATAGAAAAAGTACGGAATTGGCATATTATGCATCAAATACATTGAACTATAACCGAGACTATATCGGTGATCATGTACTGATCATTGCAGCAGATCTTATTGAGAAGTCTTTTGAACTCAAAAACGAGATCCTGGAAAAACTGGTCAATGAAGACAACGGGCTCTGGTACCACACCTCACTAGAGAACAGAATGCTTTCAGACGAACAAGAGAAGAAGATACAACGAGTGATCTATCTTGCTTCCGAGTATATCAAACCACGTTCTAAACTCGCGAAGAGAATAGCAAGCTTGTGTAACAGAAAGAGTATCAGTGATTTTGAAAGAACAGTGGATAAGAAGGTGTCAACCGTATCTCAATCCTTTGAAGAATTTAACATCGCTGCATATCATGGGGTAGGTGGGAGTTCTTTAAAAGAGCTTATAGACGCTTCTAACGCCTCTTATGTAGAGATACCATCGCAAAACGAAGACCTGGCATCGCATTCGGCATTGGTTGATGAGAACTTTTCTTACAAGATTGCCGGAGATATCCTGATGCAAGCCAAAGACAATAACGCAGACTTTATCCTAGTGAAAAACGATACAACAAAAGAGTTTCTTGACAAGAACCAAGCTAAGATGGAAAAGATTGTCGGCAGAGAACTCGGGGTAAGTGTTCTTTCTCAAGATCAGTTCATACAGCTTCTAGAGGGTGAAAAAGACACTTCCAAACTCGGATTTGATAAACATAAGGTCGCTGTTTCACTACTGGCGTAGAAACGCAGACAGAAACTTAAACCGCTACGAAGAGCATTCAACGGTTCTTCGTGCCAATGATATCGGGTATTCACGAACTTTACATAATAATTCCGCATACCGGCCGATTTTGATCCTTTCCGGCTCGCTTAGCGTTGAGAAGTCTCTCCTCCTATAAGTCCCCTTATCAACGTATCCAAGCCCTATCAGCTGTTTGGTGATGGAGTCCGCCATACTCAGCACAGATGAGGCTTTTACGATTTCACACCGCACATAATCTTTTACCTCAAATGACACATCAGCGGCGCGAAGCGTAGCATCATTTCCCGGGATCTGTTGTGCACCGTAAAGTGGTTTAGACGCCACGGTCGCCTGCTTGAAAGCCGGGATATACTGTGAAAGATATTCGATAGCAGACCTGCTGCGAAGCTTCGCATCTATAGGGTTCCACTGTTTTTCTATCTTGTCTATGAATTTTTTGTCCAGTTTTGGCTGTGCGCTATTTTGAGAGCTTTTCACAAGTCCTTCGTCAAAGAGGGTTATGTCGTTTGTCATCCCATGAAGCTGGAAGTGACCATCAGGATAGGGCGTGATCTGGCCCATACCGTTAGGCGTTCCGCGTTCTCCGTAAAAGATTACTTCAGGCCACTTGGCGTCGCCTATGTCCCATTGACTGACGTAGGCTGCTTTAAACTCGACAAAACGTTCCCGTTTGAACCCCAGCATATCGTCGATATCGCCACTTCTAAAGCCCGCTGCATTAACCAAAAAATCAAAAGACTCATATCGTGTTGTGTTTTTATTCGCATACTCGATATACCACGGATGTTTATCACTCTCTTTGGTGATGTTCGTGACCTTGTGGTTTAACAAAACGCGACAGTTTTCTTTTTTTTCCAATGAAAGCGTTGCACTTGAAGCAAGGCGAAAGAGATTCAGACCATATTCTTGGACCATGATGAGAGGAAACTTCACCTTCTCCAAATCGATGTTCTGAGCTACGGGTATCATCCACTCATCCATGTGAAAAGGGTGCATTGATGAGTGATGCTTTTGTAGTGCTTCGATATCTTTACGATCATACAGTCTATAGTAGTCTGAGCTCTCGCCTAATACTTTATTCTTGATATCGTCTTTGATCAAGGCATCATATTCTTTTTTAAGCAGGTCAAGACGCGGGTACAAGTCCTGTGGTGTACCTTTGTCATGCAGGGGAACAGCGATGACCGTTGGTCTGTGGTCAACAGCATCGGGATAGAAACGAATAAGGTCGATAGACTCTTTAAGAAGCGTTATGCACTGCGTATCGGATATCTCTCGGTAAAGGTTTCCACCGGCATGCAGATGGCATATAGGGGGACCATTGACCAGGCTTGTTCCTTGTTCGAAAAGCGTGACATCAAGTCCAATCTCGCTAAGATACAGGGCAATCGTAGAGCCGGCAATACCCCCACCGACGACAGCGATCCTTTTCTTTGGTGATTCAATTTTAGACATAGGGCTAGTCGGCTTTTCCTAAGAGGTTGATGATCTCATCAAACTCATGAACGACCGTGTCTGGTTCATATACACAGATGTCTTCATCATAATTATAGCCGTAGGAGACACCAATGCTTTGCATATTTGCAGCGTTGGCAGCCATAATGTCATTTTTCGAGTCACCTATCATAACACATCTAGAGGCACAGATATCAAGCCTTTCACACGCATGAAGCAGTGGCAATGGATCAGGCTTGCGTTTTTCCAAGCTGTCACCGCCGAGACATAGCTCAAACAGACCTTCCATCCCAAGCCCTTCAAGCAGTGGCTGAATAAAGGCATAGGGTTTGTTAGTGACAAGAACCAAGCGATATCCCATGGATTTGAGTCTTTGTAGCGTTTGGAGTACGTTGGGATAGGTGACAGTTGTGACACATAGGTTTTTTGAATAGAAGTCAAGAAAGATGTTCAGTGCCTTGTCAAAGAACTCAGGATCGATACTCTCGTTAACTACGGTGCTTCCCGAAAGACCACGCTTTACAAGGGTCTGTGCACCGTTTCCAACCCAAGACCGTATCGTGTCATGGGGGAATGTGTCTTGTTCAAGTTTTTGCAACGTGTGGTTAAGTGCCAGTGCCAGATCCGGTACACTGTCAATCAATGTACCGTCCAAGTCAAATAAAATAACTTCTTTGTTCTTAAACATAAATATTCGTCCCCATTGATGCTCTATGTATTATCTGTGAAAATAATTATTATTTGCAGAACTATACCTTTTTTATCTAAAAAAAGTTGTATAAAAAGAGTGTTGTGAAAAAATTAATGTGTGTTTAAATAAATCGCTTTTATAGATAAACAGTTCTTTGTGCATTTAAGTTGCATCATCGTTCTGGCCTCATTCTTTCACTGTTATGACGTTGTCACTATTGTCAAATATCTTTTCAACCCTTTCTTGCCATACCTGTTTAAAACCTTTTTTCTCATTTTCAGTTGCATTGTTTTGTAAAACCTTGAGCATGAGAGTTTTTTGAATCGGATCAACTTCAATGGAGCTTGGGTCATAGCACAGCTCGACGCTTTTGTTGGTGTCTAATCTTGTCATTTTCATGTCTGTTTTTATGCTCTGATTAAAGCTAATAAGCCCACTTCTGATAAATTTTCCGTTGATACCCTTGAAACCCGAAGTTTCAGTTGCCCCAGTAATATGTGTCACAACATTGGCGATAACGCCAATTACTCCATCTTCCTTATCCTCTTTAAACGATACGGCTATATTGCCTCTTTGAGGTATCTCATCCGCATACAATGCTTTTAACCCCTTAAGACACATAAGATAGGCCCCTGCGATTGTTGGGCAACTGTGCCCTGCATTTTTTACGATGTCGAGATAACTGAACTCCACCAAACCATCTTCAAAGACGCCGAGGAAATCAGAAAGTGGATCTTGAAGTTTTATTCGTTCTATTTTTGTGAAATAATCAGGATACAACATGACTTACCTCAAAGAGCAAGGGCTCTGTCCTGTTTGAAAAAACATTGCTGTCACAGTATCCATAGTCTGAATATGATGAGTTAACCATTGAGGAAGCTCCTGTGAAAGATAATCTTTGAGTATATTGATGTTTTTTGAATCTCGCCATTGACGAAAGATATTGTCCATCGTGTGAAGGGCCTTCTCGTGTTCGCCCTTATGCATTGGATATGGAGGGAAATTAAGTTCTAACATCTTTTTCTCTTCTGTCGCAAAATGATCTATGGTATGTATTATCCATTCTTGGTACCTTGCATTTAATAGTTCTTCATTTTCCTGACTGGGATTATCTTCATATTGCACTACTAAAGTATACAGATCATTGATGATATCAACATCCTCTTTATGTGTCTCATTCATAAATTCCATGGCCACAAGTGGTATAGCGTTTTTATTGATTAACATTATTTAAACTCCTCGCCTTCATATCGATCATATATCCATTCAGCTATAGATTGCTTTTCTTCTTCATCCAGCTTCCCTTTTTGTGAGGGCATCAATCCAAAACGTTCAATGGCTGCCGGGTTACACATGCTATAATCGAGTTTTGGGTTATCGATATAGTTTTTCAGAAACAATATGACTACTTGACGGTGTATATCGTCATCATCCTCTTTAATAATAATATTATTTTTAACTTGATTAGCCACTTCAACCATTGGCGGCGCTTTCATGTTGGATATGTTCTGAATAAACGCACTCTTTGATATACTCTCAATATGACATGCCGCACACTTTTCTTTATAAAGTGAGTATCCCTTGGATGATCCAAAAAGCAAAACCGAAAACGTACCTAACAGTATTATTGTCTTGACCATTGTCTAATCTTTCATATGTTTTTAGAAAGTTTATCAAAGAAAAAAGAATCATTTCTTGATGGATGTCAATATTTTGTAAACTTTGCAAAAGGATCATCTCTGCCACGACAGCGACTTTTTAGAACAAGCATTGGTTTGTAGAGATAATCTCGATACAGAGTAAAAAAGTCATCGGTGCTTTTATAGAACTTACCGCTATTAAAAGCGGACTGTATTATAGTGAATTGGCATGTACTTTTAAATGTGATAAAAAAGAACAGAAAAAAGGGTGGGAAATATGGCCAAAAACAAGAAGCATCGGTGCCTTTGACCGATGTCTTGTTGGAAGATTTATGTAAAGACTTATGCGAAGTTTACTTCGGATACGTGGTGCTGTAGACCAAGCTCTTTACCATCGATACCGAAGGCAAGACCGATCATCTGCTGCATGTGAAGGACAGGAAGTTTGACATCACGGCCGACTGCTTTAGAAGCGTGCTCGTATTGTGTGTCAAGTTTCAGGTGACAAAGCGGACATGGCGTTACCATCCAGTCAGCATTGTTGTCCATCGCACCCATAAGTGCATTACCTGTCAATGTCGCCGCTGTATGAGGAGCTTGAAGCTCTGCGTGGAAACCACAACATTTGTTCTTCTCGTCATAATCGACGTTTTGACCGCCACACGCAAGAATTAGGTCATCAAGTGAACGAGGTGCATAGGCATTTTCGTGACCATTAGAGTCCTCATGCGTCTCAGAAGGACGGATATTGTGACAACCATAGAACGGAGCGATGTTGAATTCAGCCAAAGGCTTGACGACCATCTTTTTAAGGTTGTCAAGACCGAAGTCATCGATGATCGCATACAAGAAGTGTTTGATCTCAGAAGTACCCTTGTACTCCAAACCGACTTCTGCAAGCTTCTCGTTGACCTTGGCTTTCATTGCTGGGTCATTATCAAGACGACGTTTAGTAAGCATCGTGTTAAGTTGGCATGTATTACAGATCGTCACCATTGTCATACCGCGAGATTCTGCGTAACAGATGTTACGTGCGTTAAGAACCAATGACAAGAACTCATCATAATCTTGAAGGTGAGAAGCACCACAACATGTTGCTTCTTCTAGTATCTCTAATTCGATACCCATTTTGTTGGCAATAGCCATTGTTGACATCATCTGCTCAGGTGTACTTTGACGTGCCGTACAACCAGTGAATAGTGCGTATTTAAGTTTAGACATCTGTACTCCTTAGAATTTTGCTGTTGAAGAGATCTTGACCAGTTTCTTGATCTCATCCAACTTGTCTGATTTTGGAACGATTAACGGGTTGATATGGGCCTTGCCTTTAGCGATCATCTTCGCACCGACTTTAAGGTGTTTGTACATACCGTAACCCTTCTCAGAGTAGATAACCAGACCGGCTTCGTTAAGCTGACCATGTTTTGCAATTGAGTCTTTGAAGTAAACCGCGTGACGTGTAGCAATGTTATTAAGTGGTTTACCTTCGCTAAACACCATATTATGAAGCTTAGTGATCTTCTCGATCGGGTTAACATCTTTAGGACAGACTTCTGCACACTCCATACATTTTACACAGTCCCAAACACCTTGGCCTTCTGCATTGATAACATCAAGGCGTTCACGGTGTGCATCATCACGTACATCTGCTTCAAAACGGTAAGCCTTGGCGAAGGCTGCCGGTCCGATGAAAGCATCATTGATCTCAAGTGCAGGGCAAGAGTAGTGACAAGCACCACACTGAATACAGTAATCAGCCTCAAGAAGTTCTTCCGCTTCAGCCGGCGTTACGATATGCTCATGCTCAGGGTGCTCCTCAACATCAGAGATAAGGTAAGGCTTGACCTGGTCATGCTTGACCCAGAAGTCCTCTTTGTCGATGATAAGGTCTTTCATCGCACGTTTGATGCTCAGTGGCTCAATCGTCAACGTCGTACCGTAGGTCTCGACAAGCTGAAGAACGTTTTCTTTACAGGCAAGGATAGCTTTTCCGTTAACCTTGACCGAGCAGATACCGCAGATACCGTGACGGCAAGAACGGCGGTATGAAAGTGTTCCGTCAAGTTCGTTCTTGATGTGCGTAAGGATATCAAGGATGACGTTTTCGTGTGTAACGTCTACATCATAATCGATGTAGGTTGGCAGGTAATCCGTCTCGCTGTTAAAGCGAAACATTTTAAAGGTGATTTTTTTCGTTGGAATTACACTCATCTTCTCTCCTTAATAACTTCTGGCTTTAAGCTCATGTTTGCCAAGAACGACATCCATGTAGTCTAGACTGACGTTTCCGTCTTTGTCCATGTAGCCCATAGTGTGTTTCAAGAAGTTCTCGTCATCACGTGTCGGGTAATCTTCACGGTAGTGAGCACCACGGCTCTCCTTGCGTGCAAGAGCAGCTTGTACGATAAAGGCACAGTAATCAAGCATGTGACCAAACTCGATCGCTTCTTGCATCTCTGTGTTGAAGATTTTTGATTTGTCTTCAATACGGATGTCTTGATAACGCTTTCGTAGTTCTTTGATCTTATCGACTTGAGTCGCAAGAGTCTCTTCTGTACGGAATACACCGGCGTTATCCGTCATAGACTGCTGAAGTTCATGTCTTAGGCTAGAGACTTTTTCCGTACCATTGTTTTTGAGTACAAAGTTAAGCTCATCTTCCATACGTTTAGCATCATCTTGGCTTGCTTTACGCAGCTTGATACCATCTACCTCTTCAACCATCGTCTTACCGACAAAACGGCCAAAAAGAAGGGCTTCAAGAACAGAGTTCGCACCCAAACGGTTTGCTCCGTGGACAGACACACATGAACACTCACCCGCAGCGTAGAAACCTTCTACGAACTCGTCATTGTTTTTACGTACGTGTCCTTTGACGTCACATGGGATACCACCCATAGAGTAGTGCGCAGTAGCAGAGATCAGGATAGGCTCTTTGATCATATCAAGGCCAAGGAATGTGATCGCAAGATCACGAAGTTCCGGTAATCTCTCCATAATAAGGTCTTTACCAAGGTGAACAAGGTCGATATATACCGCATCTTTACGAGGGCCGACACCGCGGCCTTCGCGGATCTCCTGGATAATGGCACGAGCAACAACGTCACGTGAGGCAAGTTCCATCGCGTTTGGCGCATATTTCTCCATGAAACGCTCACCCTTAGAGTTAAGAAGACGACCACCTTCACCACGAGCGGCTTCAGAGATAAGAACACCGTTGCCTGAAAGACCTGACGGATGAAACTGTACAAACTCCATATCTTCAAGAGGAAGACCATGACGATGAAGATCTGCAGCGTACCGGCGCTCGTCAGGCTGAACAGGTCGTCGTTGTCGGTGCCGATAACGTCCAAACCGTCGGTCCGGCCTCCGCCCGAGTTGGCGAAGGTCAGGCTGCCAGCGGCGTCCAGGTCTTCGT
>JBFEXN010000001.1:0-32839 GCA_041562655.1 Sulfurimonadaceae bacterium | reverse complement strand
CTTTATCCTATAATTTCGGCCTCATAAGCGATACAGCTTTTGAAAAACGTCTTGTTAGCTCAGTTGGTAGAGCATCTCACTTTTAATGAGGATGCCGATGGTTCGAGTCCATCACAGGACACCATTTTTTCTTTAACTTTAAAGAAAAGATAACTTTTTAAATATGGCCCCATCATCTAATGGTTAGGATTCATGGTTTTCATCCATGCCATAGGAGTTCGAATCTCCTTGGGGTCACCATCACAAACTTTCTATTAAAAACACTCCAGAGCATCATATTTTAAATATCTTAAAAAGATTTCACTATCGTTTATTTTTACATCACGTCGAAACAGTTTCTTAGACACATCTTCATGACCTAAACATACGATCCATCAATAGAGCTTTGAATAGTAGCGATAATTCGCTATAATCAGGACTATAAAACTTCTCAGGCAACCGATGCTAAATACTAATAATAAGTCTAATATTCTTATCATCGATGACAATCCGAAGAACATACAGCTGGCTGCCAATGTCCTAAAAAGTACAGAGTTGTTCAACATCTTTTTTGCTACAAGTGGAGAGTCCGGCATCCAACAACTTGAGAAAAAAGAATATATGCTTATCCTGCTTGATATCAACATGCCCGGACTTAATGGCTACGAGACAGCGGACATCATCAAACAAAACCCCAAGACCAAGAACATCCCTATTATATTTTTATCAGCTAATGCCGGTCATGAGAGTATCAATCAAGGTTTTGAACATGGTTGGCAGGACTATATCACGAAACCTTTTCAAAAACTTGAACTTATCCACCGCGTCAAGACCCATGTCGAGCTGTATCTTGCCAAAAAATCCCTCCAGTTCAAGGTCGATGAATCTCAAGTCCTTTTAGAACAGTACAAAGAAGCCATTGACATCAGCGCTCTGGTCTCAAAGACCGATACCAAGGGAATCATCACCTATGTCAATGAGCCGTTCTGTCAGATCTCCCAATACTCAAAAGAAGAGCTCATGGGAAAATCACACGGGATCATCAGACATCCGAATGTACCTGACCAGGTCTATGCCGACCTGTGGAACACAATTACCCAAAAGGGAGTCTGGAAAGGGACACTGCAAAACAGGGCCAAAGATGGCAGTTCCTATTTTGTCGATGCTACGATCATCCCTATTATGAACCAGTATGACGAGGTCATCGAATATATCAGTGTACGTACTGATATCACGAAGCAGGTGGAGGCAAAAGAGCGGATCATCAGTTCTCAGAAGGAGATCCTTTTTACCCTTGGTGAAATGGGTGAACTTCGTTCGAAAGAGACAGGAGATCATGTCAATCGTGTCGCACTCTACTCCGAACTTTTAGCTAGAAAGTACGGTCTTGGTGAAAAAGAGGTGATGATGCTTAAGATGGCAAGCCCGATGCACGATATCGGAAAGGTCGCTATCTCGGACTCTATCCTGCTCAAACCCGCAAAACTGACCGATGAAGAGTTTGAAGAGATGAAACGCCACTCGTCTATCGGCTATGAGATCTTCAAAAAATCAACTCACAGACTGCTTCAGATCGCTGCGACTATCTCACATGAACATCATGAGAAATGGGATGGCACGGGATATCCAAGAGGACTCAAAGGGGAGGAGATCTCTATATGCGGACGTATTACCGCCGTTGCCGATGTCTTTGATGCGCTAAGTCATGACAGAGTATATAAAAAGGCCTGGCCACTCGAAGAGGTACTCGAATACATGAAAAAAGAGAGTGGCAAATCATTTGAGCCAAAACTTGTTGATATTCTTGTTGAGAATATTATCGATATTGTCAACATCAAGCAGCGCTACAACAAATAAGTATGAGAAAAAAGCTCCTCTCAGTCCTACTCATCTTTCTTGTCCTTGCACTCTCTGTCTTAGTCCTTGTTCTGCCTACGTTTTTTACCAAAGGTCTCTCACGCGTTGAGCTGAGACAGGACTTTGAACTTGACCTGATATTAGACAAGAGTCACGATATAGAGCTTATCTTCTTTGGGTATGCAGGATGTGTCGATGTCTGTACTCCAAGACTTGAACGCCTTGGAAAATGGTATGCTACTCTACCCAAAGAGACGCAAGAGCGGGTCGGACTCAAATTATTGGATTTGTCGATACCATCCGATAGGGATCTTCCTGATGCGTTCGCCAAGACATTTCATAACAGTTTTGAAGGGGTATACTTGGACAATGATATCCTTCGGGTCTATACCAAAGTCTTCAGTGTCTACTTTGCGACCTCCATGCTTAAGCGTGAAGAGGTCGACCATACCGCGCACCTGTACCTGAGTAAAAAGTCCAAAGACACTAAACAACTGCGTTTTATCTACACCGCCTTTCCCTACGACTTTCAACAGATAGAATCAGACCTAGAGGAACTCATGAATGAATAAACTTTTTAATTTACTGTTTCACAAACCTAAGTTTTGCGAACTGCGTCAGCACGAATATAGACTCTCAGACACATTTATGCTCAAGCTTATCTATCTGCACTGGTTCCTGGCTGCTTTAAACGGCCTGATCCTCTTCAATGACTACTATCTTGGTGTCATTGGAGGTGGGATTCTTTCACTTATCAGCCAATATGCCTATAGTCATTATAAAGGGTCTCAGTTTTTTAGAAACCTTGTCGCTATCGTATTGCTGACCTTTTCTATTATCCTGATACAGCAGAGCATGGGACGTCTCGAGATGCACTTTCACATCTTTGTGGCACTCTCTTTTCTTATCATCTACAGGGATATGAAGAACATCACACTCGGTGCTTTGTATATCATTGTGCACCATCTCATCTTCAACTATCTTCAAGCGTACAACGTCCAGATACTTGATACTCCTATCATCGTCTTTAACTATGGTTGCGGACTTGACATCGTACTCTTACATGCCTTTTTTGTCATCTTTGAATGGCTGGTACTCTCGAAGATGGTCATTTCGATGGAAGACCGTTTCATGGAACTTATTCGTACTAAAGAAGCCCTTCAATCAGTGAATACGAACCTCGAAAGTATGGTAACACTTCGTACGGGAGAGCTTGAAGATGCCAAGATCGAGGCAGAACAAGCCAACAGAATGAAATCAGAGTTCTTGGCCAACATGAGCCATGAGATACGCACTCCGATGAATGCCATCATAGGCTTTACCGACCTGTTGGAAGAGCGTGTCACAGATACGACCAATAAAAGTTATGTAAGCTCACTCAAAAGCAGCGGCAAACTTCTTCTGAGAATCATCAATGATATTCTTGATCTTTCAAAAGTGGAGGCAGGCAAGATGCATATCCAACTTGCACCGACCAACTTGAACGATCTCAGCAATGACCTGAACCTGACCTTTTCCACCAAGGCACGTTCAAAAGGGCTTGATTTCACCATAAACATTGATAAAGACCTCACGTACCCTCTTCTTTTAGACGAAGTCCGTCTTCGACAGATCCTTTATAACCTCCTCAGCAATGCGATGAAGTTCACGCATGATGGATTTGTTCATGTCGATATCGAAGCTATACCATTCAACGAACGCGTCAACCTCTGCATCAGAGTTAAAGACAGCGGTATCGGTATTCCAAAAGAACAGCAAGAATCTATCTTCAGTGCTTTTGTGCAACAGAAGGATCAAAAAGTCAAAGAGTATGGCGGGACCGGATTGGGACTGGCTATCGTCAAAAAACTTGTCAATCTTATGCATGGAAAGATTGAACTTCTCAGTGAGGTAGGTAAGGGTTCGACTTTTACGATAACACTTAATGATGTCGCTATCTCATCGCAGACACTTGAAGAACGTCAGCAGCAAAAAGAGGTGATATTTGAACCGGCGAATATCCTGATCGTCGATGACATAGAGCTTAATCGCACCCTCATCTATGAATATTTAAAAAAGATGCCTTTTACTCTGACCCAGGCGACTAATGGGCATGAAGCCCTGCAGCTGATAGAAGAGAACGACTTTGATATCGTACTGACCGATATCAAAATGCCTGTCATGGATGGCTATGAAGTGACACATATCATCAAAGAAAAGTACCACCTACCTGTCATTGCCATCACCGCCTCCGTCATAGAGACTGCAAACGATAAAGAAAATGCCATCTTTGATGCCTTCTTGGAAAAGCCTATCTCTCTTGACACATTGATACAGACACTTTCTGAACATCTTAAATGTTCCGTTACTCTCAATCAGGAAAAGACCCCTAAGACGATAGAGGACATAGAGAACATCGAACTCAAAAAATATATACAACGCTGTCCACAACTGCAAGCAAGCCTGTACGCTGCAAAGCATGAGGGAGACATCAATGCTATCATGGCCTTTGCACAAGTACTTGAAGCGTGTTCAAGAAGTGAGCAGATCACAGAGTTCCATCTTATCTCGGAACAATTGTCCCATGCTATTGAAAGCTTCGATATCGAGACCTGTCAGCTGCTCTTAAATAGATTTGTAGACTAAAAGCAACACAAGGCATCTACCCATGGTCCCTTTAGTGTTTCTAAGGTAGTATCTTTATCATTTTACTGCTATAATCATCTCAAAAAAAGGACCTATCATCAAACTGTTTTTTCTAATATTAATGACAGCCAGCCTGTTCGCCGGAGACTATGAAAAAGGTTGGGACGCTATTGGCAAAGGTGACTTCCAAACGGCGCTTAACCTGTGGAAGCCGTTGGCAGAACAGGGACATGCCGGAGCACAGAGTAATCTGGCACTGATGTATTGTAACGGTGACGGTATGTTACCAGACTTCAAAGAGTGTACCTATTGGGCGAAGAAAGCCCGTGATCAAGGTGAGGATGTCTCAAAACTTTGGAACGACTTTCAACTCTGGAAGTATAATCACTAACACAAGGCATATGCCTTGAGCACTCTTCTGTTCAGATGAGAGTGCTCAAAGAGTTCACCTTACTTGAAACAAGACCAGTATGCAATCTTGTAAAAAACTCTCATTATCATCACTGATCATCAGATAAACATCGTCATGAACACGTGTCAATCCCTCAAAGTTATCCAATTTCCATCCATCTGAGCTTTTCAATGTTGCTAAGACCTGAGCAGGACACACCTTCTCTTTACACTCCATGATGGGGACTTTTTTCAACCACACGGTATGATCCAAACCTACGATGTGAAACGCCCTTTCAAGCACAAGCAGACTGCCATCTGGCATACTCTGCACAGCCGTCACGTCAGCATCGGCTTTGAAATGCCATCTTTGACTCTGTGAGTAGAGGGTATGTATACTCTCTTTGGCATGTATCAGAGGTCTTTGAGGCAGAGTGATCATACCAAATTCCGGGTGCATGGTAACAGATTCCAGAGCACTGTTCTTACTCTGATAATTATCAATATCCTTTAAAACCGGAGCAATCTCATAGCTCTTTATCTTTACACCTTTAAGATCAAACAGAGACACCCTCGGCTTGCGTTCAAAAGAGATGAGCAGTGCACCATTTAAGAAGTCCATCCCTTCAGCATCACGTTTTTTCTTAGAGAAGGGCTTAGCTTTTTTATTTTTCAACAAAAACGCGTCGATAACTTCAAGATTAACTATCTTGTTGTCTTTTATCTCAATGTCAAGCTTGAAGATATAGCCATTATCACTCAGCGCAAAAAGTCCCTGCTCCTTGTCATAGGCAAGATCGGATATTCCCGTAAATGCCAATCCGTTAAGGTCCTCCATCTGCAACTTTTTCGCATCCAGGATCGTAATCCCGCTGATATCTTTCTCATCGAATGGATCGGGTGTAAAATCGATATCTTGCATCCGCGCATAAAGAGTTAGTGACATCAAGAGATAAAGGCAGAGTGTTTTTATATCGAACTCCTATAGATGATTGTCTTGACTTTCTTACGATGGGCCCATAGCTGCCAGGATGCTCAGAACAAAGAAGGGCTCTGGCTTCCTTACAAGCCTCTGCTTACTGCCAATCCTTAAACTTGTCATCTTTATGTTTGTCTTTTTTATATCGTCTGTTCTTATTGCTCTGATCGAGCTTGTTAGCCCCATGCAAGACCTCTTTTGAGATCTCGTCTATGCTCTTGTCACTTGTCGCCAGGCTCTTCATCTTTTTGACCAGGGCTTCGAGGTCAGTCAACTCACTTTTATATAGGGCAACAGGCTCAACGCGATCAAGATATTTTGAATTGTTTTCGACGCGTTTGATATATTGCTTTTTAGTCGGTTCTTCACTCTTTGACAAGTATGAAATAATACTATTGAAAAAACGCTCAAGTAAGCGGATATAACGTAAACGCTGAGCATTCTCTATCTTTTTGTCAGATGCCATGGTTTTAACTACTTTTTTGTATAATTCTAACGTAAATAGTCTCAGACTTGCTATCTTATGGAGTTAAAATGAATAAAATCCTCTTAATCTTTCTTTTTCTTGTCAATGCCGCTTTTGCCGAACTCATCAACCAATATCCCTCCAAAGAACTCTTAGACTCAAATATAAAAATCATCGATATCCGTACTCTGCCTGAATGGAAAGAGACAGGTCTGTTAAAAGGTGCTATCCCCTTGACCTTTTTCGATGTCCATGGAAACTATAATATCCCGGCCTTCATGAAAGCCCTTCGGTCGCACATACGTGAAGGGGAACAATTTGCCATCATCTGCCATGTAGGTACGCGTACGGCTATGTTAGCTGACTACTTGGACAAGGAGCAGCATATGAAGGTCATAAACCTTCTGGGGGGAATAGAACATGCCAAGAAAGAAGGCTTGGACATTCGACCCTATAAAGCCAAATAGGTGAGGCCTAAACCCTCTACCATCGTGCGCGTCATCTTCGCTATTCTCACAAGACTTCTCATTGTCTTTTCGATTATCTCACTTCTTCTGTATGCCTTATATCTTCTTTTGGACCTTGTCTTAAACTAGACACCTTCGTACATTCACCTATCACAAAATTATTATAAAATTAAATCTAACAGGTAAGAACTGCTTCAAGCTACTGTAGATATAATATTATCTAATAAAAGGCGCTTATGAACAATAAAAGTTTTGCACAGATAATCAGCACCAACTCAGAGTATTACTCCCTGATCGAGAACATGCTAAATGGCTATGCTGTCAGCGAGATTGTTTTGGACTATAAGCATGAGCCTGTGGACTACCGTTTTCTTGAGGTCAACTCTTCCTTTGAGAGACTTGTAGGTCTGAGTCAAAAAGATATCATAGGAAAGACCGTACTCGATATCATGCCCGATACTGAGACAGAGTGGATCACACTCTGCGCTGATGTTGCCCTGAATCAAAAAGACATCACCGCCGAGTATTATTCAGAGGCGCTAAAACGTTCCTTCCAAGTCCGTATCAAGAGCCAGGAAAAAGGTATCTTCATCATTGTCTTTAATGATATCACTTCCTTAAAAAATGCCAACGCAGAAGCTGAAAGACAAAAAGAGTCGTATAAAAGCCTCTTTCAAAATATTAGTGTCGGTCTGATACGCACGAGCATCGATGAGGGTCATATCATCCAGGCGAACCAGGCCTGTGCCGAACTTTTTGGTTTTGAAGACCTGGATATGTTCTTACACACATCGATCAATGAGCTCTACAAAGACATACGAGACAGAAAAATGCATCGTGCCAAACTCTTGCGAAACGGTAAACTCAAGAATGTTATATTGCAGATGCGCAATATAAACAACAGACCACTTACGATCGCCGTGAATTCGACCTTGCATTATGAAGACAATCTCCCTGTTTGGATCGATTCGACAATACAAGACATTTCTAAGCAACAGCGCGCAGAAGAGCATCTGGCGATGAACAGTGTCGTTTTTGAGCATACACTTGAGGCCGTCGTCATAAGCGATGAGAACCTAAAGATCCTCACCGTCAACAAAGCGTTCACTGATATGACCGGATACACAAGAAAAGAGGTCAAAGGAAAAGAGTTCAATCTTTTATGGTGTGAGCAGAGTCGCAAGGAGAACCAGTGCGATGTCGTGATGCAAAGTCTTGAGCACAGTGGTTCCTGGGAAGGTGAGGTCTTAAAACAGCATAAAGACGGTCACACATTCCCTGTCAACTTAAGTGTGATAGAGGCACACTATTGCCATCAGCGTTCCAAAGAAGAGTGTAAACACTATATCTCCATATTTTATGACATCACTGAGCGTAAAAAAAATGAGGACAAACTCTATCAACTGGCACACTTTGACACCCTGACAGGACTTTCAAACCGCCACGATTTCATGCACAGACTTCAACAGAGTCTTGAGAAATCACAAGACCTTGAGGAGAAGGTTGCTGTTTTGTTCATGGACCTGGACGGCTTTAAGACCATTAATGACACCTTTGGACACAATGCGGGTGACGAGGTCCTTATAACGATTGCATCACGGCTGCAAAAAGTAATACGAAAATCCGACGTACTCGCACGTATCGGTGGGGATGAGTTTACCATTATCGTCGATGATGCCAACGATATCCGATCATTAAGCACATTGGCACAGAAGATGATCGAAACAGTTGCACAGGACATACCACTCATGAATACCATTGTGAACGTGACCACCAGTATCGGAATAAGTGTCTATCCGGATGATTCGCTTGATCTTGAATGTGTTTTAAAACATGCAGACAATGCCATGTACCAGGCAAAGCAACTCGGCAAGAACAACGTCCAATTCTTTACAAAAGAACTTAACGTTGATTCTGTCAGCCAGATGATCTTTGAGATGGAGCTGCGTCATGCACTGGAAAAAGATGAGATGAGGATATCATATTCTCCAAGAGTCTGTCTTGATACGGATACGATCGTCGGCTTTGAAGCCGGGATTTATTGGGAGAGTGAAGAGTATGGGAAGGTCTTGTCTAAGGACTTTTTACCCATCGCTATCAAAAACGACATGCTACATCATATCAATGCCTGGGCTTTAGATAAAGCCATCGCTCAAATAAGACAGTGGCAGATAAGATATGCTAAAGCGTATACCCTAAGTCTCAGTCTGTGTGACGAATACCTAAGCTCTTTGGAGGCTCTGGCTCAGATCAAAGCAACACTCACTGAGCATGGTCTTGACCCGCTATCCCTTCAGATACAGATCAAACAAAACGATCTGATGAATGAGATGCTGCATCCACGACTAAAAGAGTTGGATGCAGTGGGTGTTTCTATCATAATAGAAGACTTTGGTCTGGGCACCTCATCAATGTCTGATCTGTGTAAAGTACCTATTTTTGCTTTTAAGATCGATGATAAACTTGTACATCTGCAGGATGATAAAGAGCACGGATCAAAGCTTACCGACTCCCTTATTCGCCTTTCACATTCCCTTGAAGGCCGTGTTGTCGTTCCTGACACTGCGGATAAAAAAGCGTTGGCCTACTTCAAGACACTGGGCTGTGAATATGCCCAGGGAGCTGCCTTATATCACAGTAGTGACGCACAGAAGATTGAAGAAATTTTGTCCGCAGAATGACCCTGCTTTACTCGCTTATTTCCACACCCTTGTCTTTTGCGATCTCATTTAAAAGACCCCCCATCTTTTTAGCCGCAGCGATCATCTCCTCATCGCTATGCTCTTGCAAGATCATCCTTGCGATCTCAGGCAGGACCTTGAGATAGACCTCTTTGGCATCTTCATAAGAGAGCTTACCCTCTTCGATGTTACCGGCGGTTGAATGCAATACCATTGCCAATCCGAGAAAAAGCTCCTGACTGTCTAATTCAATGTTTTCCATGTATATATCCTTTAGGAACTAATTTTGCTTAGAATTATACTAAAAAGGATGGAAAGTTGAAGCGTATTGATGAATTATCCTTAAAACTGAAACTCTATATCCTTTTGGGCCTTGTCATTTTTGGACTCAGTGTCATCGGTGTCATCGGTTATCTGAACATGTATAAGATGAAGAGAAACCTTGACTCTTTATATTTTGGAAGCTACATTCCGATAACCGAACTCAGCCGTATACAAAATATTTATAATAAAGACATAAGCCTTCTCTTCCACCAGCTTCAAAACGAGGAAATCCTCCCCATAGAAGCAGCAGAAAAGATCGATCTAAGCCGAAAAGAGATCCTAATGACCTGGGCCTCCTACAAATCACACTTTAAACGAGAGTATGAACTGGAGTATGTCAAATATGCCAATCAAGAGCTAGCTCATTCAAACAGGTATCTCAAGCGCTTAAGCATTGCTATCTCGGAACTTGATCCACAAAACCTCTCTAAACTCTCGTCCGGTATCCTTGCAAAGAACATCGCACATATGGACGAAGTCATCAACAAGATCATCTCCTATGAAAAGGAGATCGCGCAGTACGAACGCAAAAACTTTCTACATACCTATGATGATACAATCTATCAGCTGATCGCACTGTTGATCGTCATCATCGCCGCAGCCATCATTATCATCGCACCTATTTTTCAAAGTATTCAAAACAATGAGTCATCGTTGATATTGACATCAAAAAAGCTTCAGATAGCCAACAAAAAACTGGAGACAGCCTCCATCACAGACCCTTTGACAGAGCTCTACAACCGACGATACTTCAATCTCGTCTACAACCGTGAACTCACTCGATGTATTCGTGAAAACCAGAGTATGGCGTTTATGATGCTTGATATTGATTATTTTAAAGGATACAATGATTTTTACGGCCACCTAAAAGGCGACTCAACGCTCAAGACAGTGGCAAAGCTGATGAAAAGTACCCTTCAACGGCCTGGCGACTATCTTTTTCGTCTGGGTGGAGAAGAGTTTGGGATACTTATTTCCAATATCACCGAAGACAAGGCTTACCATATGGCTGAGAAACTTCGACAAAGTATCCATAGACTGCAGATCGAACACAAAAGAAGTAAGGCTTCAGAATATCTATCCATATCCATCGGTGTCGTCGTGCTTCGGCCCGATAAAGAGATCGATCCCGAAAGTATTATCAGCCGCGCAGACGATAATCTTTATGCCGCTAAAGAAGAGGGTCGAAACAAGGTCATCCAGACCTGTTTACAAGACTGTGAAGAGCTTAGTCACTCTGCCTGATCATCTCTTAAAACGAAAACCCTCTTTTTCAAAAAGCTCACGTAAACGTTCCTTACAGTCGCCTTGAAACTCCATGAACTCATCTTTAAAACTTCCCCCACTTCCCAGGGACTTCTTCATCTTTTTCAACAAAAGATTGATATCATCTTTTTTCAGGCATATCGGACCGATAAGCGTCACCGGCTTGCCTCTGCGTTTTTCAAACTTGAAGACAAGTTGATGCTTACCCGGTTCAAGCAATTCCTTCTTTGTAAGTACTTTCTTACCTTCGACCATGTTCCATTCATCTTCAAAACTTGCACCGATATTCAAATCAAGCTTTTTTCCCCTAGCCATCTATCTCTCCAACATATCTAAAGCGTTTGACTTTTTTCCCCTCGAACAATACCTCTTCTGTAAACATACTCAAGGGGCGCACCCATAAAGAGAAGTCACCGTAGAGTGTCCTGTACACGACCATCTCCTCTTCTGTCTCACTGTGCCGTGCGACACCGATGACTTCGTATAATGGGCCCTTGTAATGCTGATATTTTCCTACTTTCAAGATTAGAACAGTCCTTTCAAAGGATTGGAGTTTGAGGACTTAAAATCAAGGTCTATACCATCCAAGGCACCTTGTTTTGAGCTTATGAGGGAGTTTATGTCTCCAAAATCAGCACTCATACCTTCGCCTGCACTTCCCACTTTTTTCATCACTCCAGAGGTCAGTTCGTTCTCAAATGCCTTACCTGCCTTAGATGCCATTGTCTTAAGGCCTTTAGAGAGCTGTTGATCCAAGTCTGTCTTGACTTCGATAGCCGGTTCTTCCAAGGCTCCATTCATCTTAATACCGATATTGAACTGTGTGATTCCTTCCAAAAGATCATTGAGCAACTTTTGTGAAGGCATCTGTAGACTTGCCTTTTTTACCTGAACATGACTCTGAGCCTGTATGTTCTTATCAATGATTTCACCCTTAAAAGTCGCATTTGTAAGCATCTCCTTCATCACCAGGGTCTGCACGTTCATCTCTTGTGTCTTGACTCCGGTCGCCTTGGTATCAAAGCTTATTTTAGCCTTGTCATCTCGTCTGTCATCCACAAGGTTTACTATGATCTGTTTATATGCTGTACCCTTGGCATCTGCTTTGATCACCATAGGTTTTGTATAAAGCCTTTGGTTGCTTGAAAAGTCTTTCATATTGACCTTCAAAAGATCATCTTCAAACACGACATTGATATCTGCGTTCTTTATCACAAGCTCAGGGATATGGGATAGGTTTGCATACTTGATCCAGCGTCCCTGCCCCCTAGGAGGAGCTACTTCTTTTGCCTCACTCGAATCCGCGTCACGAAGGTATGGCTTGAGCATCTCGTAATAATAGAGTGCTTTTTTCATATAGCCACCTACTTCATCATTAAGCATAGTACTGACAAGGTTCGCCCCGCCAGAGGCACTTAAAGAATATTTCTCTTTTAAACGTCTTATGTCCTGTGCCGGTAAGTTTTTCAAATCACTGATACGTTTGTTGAAGCTTTTTTGAT
Organism: Sulfurimonadaceae bacterium; assembly: GCA_041562655.1. Lineage (GTDB taxonomy): Bacteria > Campylobacterota > Campylobacteria > Campylobacterales > Sulfurimonadaceae. Next base: position 20,303 of record JBFEXN010000001.1, on the reverse strand, counting down.
CAGCGTTAAACTCTTTTTGTAGGTGTGTATATTTTGTTTTTAGCTTGTTGACCTTTGCTTTTAATTTGTCGATATCCTGCTTTGCAGAGAGTATTTTCTGGATATTTGCACCTTGCAGACTCTTTTGTAAGGCCAAAGCATCTGCTTTGATCTCATCTACATCATTGGAGGATTTCAATTCAGCTGATGCTTTGGCCCATTTTTCTTGTGCCGCTTTGATATCTTTTCGTAGTGCCTGCGCCTCTTCAATCGATTTTAGACTCTCTTTTGCCAAGATATCATCCACATCTGGAAGTGCAAAGGGTGTTACAACAGAGCCGGCTTTCGCTTCTGTTTTTACCTTACTATCGGTCCCATTCTCACTCACTGTCGCCGCAGTACGATAAGGCTCTGCCGGCGTCTGGCGTAAAACCCCAAAAGCCAGTGCATCTACTTTAAGATCTTCTATCATCACTTTCTTTTCCACCAATGCCACAAAAGCAAGGTCAAATCCAACAGAGCCTATCTGTACAAGGTTGTGTGTCAACCGGTCTTTATCAGCGATCTGTACTCCGGATACCTGCACTTTCAAATCATCCAGACTTGAGCTAAAGTCATCAATATTCACTTCACTCTGCAAGGTGTATGAGAGTGACTTCTCCAACACGATTTTCGCAAGTGGATCAAAAACAAAGAGCATGAAAACCATGATGAGTGCCACCAGTCCGCCAAATACCCCAAGTCCCCACCAACGAAACAGTGAAGTCGAAGTCGCCTCTTCATTGAAAAGCTTCATCCATCGTGTGAGCTTCCACTCATTGAGCTTTTGGCCCAACTGAACACGATAGACAGCGATCAACCTGTTAAGTATAAAATACATCGGTAGGCTCAACACGGCCGAGACAAGCAACGAGCCTGTGACAAGCGTATAATTAAATGCGCTCCATCGGAAGATGGCCGAGTTATACAAGCTTGTAAAAAGACCGTTTAGGCTCTCATGTGTCAATATTGTATATCCCAAAGTCTCAAAGAGCGGATCAAACAGATATCCTACTCCACTAAAGAGCACAGAAAAAAGAAGAAAAAGACCAAAGTTGATATTCAATATCAGTGCTAAAAAAAGAAGATCAAAAAGGATAAGAGTATTACTTGGCAGAAACCCTGCAAACATGGCCAGAATAATAGCACCACTCAGTTGCCAGGACTTGCCCGAAGAGTTAAGTGCTTTAAAGAGCTTGCGTACAAAATTAAACATCATCTTCCTTTAATACAAAGTGTTTCATTCTACACTATGTTCACTAAAAGCTTTGTTTAACGTTTCACACTAATATGAGAAAATCAACTACGTTTCTGAAGAGAGCCCAGACGATCTTTTACTAAAGAAAACTCAGATGACTTTTTGATGAAGATAGCAGATACCCTCTTCATCCAACTTATCAGCCACGACCTTACAAAGAATCGGATTTTTACAATGTACCTTGTTGTCATATAAGACGACATAGACCTCATCACCCTCTTGCAAGAAAGTCTTCTCGCCATAGCTTGTATAACGTGTCGCTCCTATACTGATAAGCATCTGCGCAGGATAGTCACATGCCTTTAGGTACTCAGATATGTTTTCTAATGGGCCACCCTCTTCTTGTGTGTTCATTTTTCCTTTGATCCACTCAAGAAGTTCTGTATAAAAATAACTATATCCGGATATCTCGACGTCTTCTCCATATCGGAAGACATCTCCATTGCGACGTAAAAAAGAGGAGATACGCCAACTATCCAACATACCGCCTTTTTCAAACTTGTCCAGAGAAACAAGGTTTTCGCAGATGCCCTTTGTATCAGTACCCCAGTTTTTCTTCTCTGAGATTTTAGAAGCACCCTTTTTACGGATAGAACAGTCATTATAGGCACCAAAAGCCACGGGGTTTATAGAAACAACCTTGCCGTCTTCATATCCCAAGTCACACAACAGCGCAACCTCTGGTTCAGCCTGGACATTATCTTTGACGTCATGCAGGGCTTGTGTTGAAGATGAAAGAGGATATTCAGACAAGATACCTTTATCTGCGTTAGGAAGATAAAATGGGAATATACCCTTGGGCGCATTCTCATCATCGACGTGCACATCGACAAAGTCCTCGTCCTCGCCAGCCTGTTGTAGATGCAAGGCGAAGTTACCTGCGATACCCAGTCCGATAATATCTTTATAGTCCATTTTTAGTGCCCGTGTGCCTCAGCGAACTCTTCGTATGTCCCCTTAAAGTCCGTGTAAGAACCATCTTCTTCAAGTCTGATAATACGCCCGGCAAACGCATCAAGCAACTCACGGTCATGTGAAGTACAGATGACATTTCCTTTGAAATCACGCAGTCCCTCACCTAATGCGATAATCGCTTCAAGGTCAAGGTGATTGGTAGGCTCATCGAGTACCAAGAAGTTCCCCTGTTCTAGCATCATCTTAGAGAGCATCATACGGTGTTTCTCGCCCCCTGAGATACTGACGACAGATTTCTCTTGCTGTTCCCCGTTAAAAAGCATACGCCCAAGACAGTTACGGATCTCAGCGATGTCACGCTTAGGGTCAAATCCACGTAACCAGTCGTACAGAGTCCCATCACCCGAGATCGTCTCGACAGTGTCTTGAGGGAAATAAGACGGCTCGATCGTCGCGCCCCATTTTACCGTTCCGCTTGTCGGCTTGATCTCTTCCATGATGATCTTCAGAAGTGTTGTCTTACCGATACCATTTGGCCCGATAATAGCGATCTTCTCACCCGGATCGATACGTAAAGAGATGCCGTTAAGAAGAGGACCACCGCCTTCACCATAATCATGTGTGATGTCCTTGATCTCCAGTGCTTCATCACCCATCTGGCGCTTGGCAGTAAAGACGATACTCGGATCACGGCGGGATGATGGCTTGATGTCTTCGATGTTGATCTTCTCAAGCTGCTTTTGTCTAGAAGTCGCCTGTTTTGCCTTAGATGCATTCGCAGAGAAACGACGGACAAAGGCTTCAAGTTCAGCCTTCTCTTTTTCAGCCTTAGAACGGTCTGCCTCTTGTTGTTTAGCCATGACTGTTGATGCGATATACCAGTCATCATAATTACCCGTAAACTGACGGATCTTTTGATAATCCACATCCAGGATATTCGTCACGACAGAGTTGATGAAGTGTCTATCGTGAGAGATAACAACAAGGGTTCCCTCATGACGCTTAAGTTCATCTTCCAACCAACCGATCGTATCGATGTCAAGGTTATTCGTAGGCTCATCCAGGAAGAGTACTTCCGGTTTAGGAAAGAGTACTTGCGCCAAAAGGACCTTGATCTTTGTTGAAGACTCTACTGTTGACATAAGATCATTATGGATCTCAGACGGGATGCCAAGATTTTCAAGAATCTTTGTAATATGCACGTCGTACTCATACGTCGGATCCTCTTCAACACAGATCGTCTCCAGTTCTGCAAGACGGTTATTTGTCGCGTCATCATCAAAGTCGCCTGTTACGTACAGTTCTTCTTTCTCCTTGATCGCATCATAAAGACGTCTGTTTCCATACAAAACGGCATCCATGATCGTAAAGTCTTCAAAGGCAAACTGATTTTGCCCCAAAACACCGACTTTTAGACCTGAGCCGATCGACACTTCACCCTCATACTCGTTGATCTGACCTGAGAGTATCTTTAAAAATGTTGTCTTACCGGCACCATTCGCGCCGATTAGTCCATAACGCTTGTGTTGGTCAAGCTTTAGGTTCACATTATCAAAAAGGACACGCGAACCAAAACGCATCGTTAAATTATTTACTGAAACCATATGTTCTCACCTTAGTGTAAAAGGCCTTATGCAAACTTGTTCTATAAGTTTCTATAAGACCCTGTTTAATATTTTTGAAATTATATCGAATCAGAGGTTAATAGTGGTTGATGCCATGACAAGGTCCACTTTAACAGCGGTGAATGGCTAGACTAGAGTACAAGACAGGGACTATGCCAAGACGCTAGATCTCTACGATCTTTATGTCCAAGGCATCCATTCCGCCCTTATACTCTTTTGGCTGCTGGGTTGAAAATGTGACCTTAAGATTTCTGTATTGTTGGATCCCGGACAATAGGTCTTCGAGCATACTGTCACATCCAAAGAATTTCTCATACTTGGCAAAACCGTCTTTCAAGGCCGAATCGGGCAGTTTGGCCCTTGCCCCTTGCTCTATCTGCGCCCAATAAGCGATCTTGACAAGGTGATAGATAGAGGGCTGTTTAGACCTTATTTTCGAGAACTTTTCCATGACTTGCTTGAGCTCAGCCACATTCCCCGCTGCTGCATAATACTCTGCCTTTTCATAATGCTTTAAAAAGTCTCCTTCTATGTCTACAGCGATCTTTGCATCCTCTAAAAATGGGTGTTCCTCGATCATATTATAGACTGCAGCAAACTGTTTGTCTGCATAATACTTCATCGTCTCCGCATAGATATTTGCCTTGTTCCTCAAGCCTTCTGCAAACTCTTTTTGTTTGGGGAAGGACAAGAGCGTGTCACATAGTTTTACCGAGTCATAATATCCACCATCATTAAATGTCTGCTGCGTCTTCTCCTGAAACATCTCACCGATTTTCAACAGACTCTCATACTCTTCCAATTCCTCTATAAAAGGATGCCCGCCTGCAAGTTTAAAGGCATTGAAATAATCTTTCTCTTTGAGATATTTTCGAAACAGGATAAAGACATTTCGATTGGTATAGAGGGTCTTGATGATCAAGTTTTTCCCCGGCACGCCCATAAAAGGTTTAAATAACTGCTTGATCTTCGCTTCACTTGATTTTTCATTGATAATCTTACGGACGACGATCAAGACCTTGCTCCACTCCTCTTCCATCTTAGCGTATTCGGGCGTCTCTTTGAGCGTAGGGTACTCTGCCGCGAGGGAATACGCCATCATGTACTTCTTAGATCTTATTGCGTTGATAAAACTCGAGAAAAGATTAAAGTCATTAAAGAGTTTTTGAACAATCAGACGCTTTTCAGAGGAAGCCGTGAAGTTTTTCAACAACTCTTTCGCCTCATTTTTTTTCTCTGAACGTAATAAGTTTTTGGCATGGGCATAGACCCGTTCAAAAAGCTTTTCCAAGGACTCATACTCTTTAGAATAGCACAGAAGTGGATTGTCCTCGACCATGGTATAGCAGGCGTGAAAGTCCTTCTTCTGCATCAGTTCTGTAAATACTTGATTCTCTTTGTTCAACTCATAGATGGAAATATGGCCATTACTTAACCCAAAGATAAGCAGGTTCTTCTCATCGCAGTACTGCATCTGCGTCACGCCGGCCAACTGCTTCAAAAAGTCGATCTTTAACACTCTTTGCTCTTTCAGATGATACAGACCGACCATACCGCCGATTCCCGCTACAAACAGAAAGTTCTCCTCTTTATCGATGCAGACAGATGTGATGTGTGAATCAAACTTGGGCAAGCGTGTCAGGACCTTTGACTTGACAATATCCCAAATAAGGATCGTCCCCTCTTTGTCCGTAGAAAGAAGTCTCTGTTTGGAGAGAAAATTGACTGTCGTCACCGCCTCTTTATGTGAGATCAACTTGTAGTGATTTTTTCGAAAAGAACGATTAAAGACCTTGATGACCCTGTCGTATCCGGCCGTCGCTATCCAGCGGCCGTTATCATTCCCGGCTATACTCAAGATAGCATCGCTGTGATGAGAGAGTGTATCGACCTTTTGGCCGCTGGAGACACCCCACATATAGAGTCGTCCTTCCATCCCACCCGTGATCAGGTATTTACTGTCCTGCGTAAAGGCGACAGTCTCCACACCGCCGGGATGGTTTTTAATAGAATGCTTGAACTTCCGGGAGTTTAGATCGAAGATAGAGACCTCTTTGAGCTCTTTATTATAAAAGCTCAGATGACTTCCATCGGGTGAAATAGCCATATTATTGACATAGGGGATGTTAGACGGAAGCCCGCTTTTAAAACCGTCGACCAATTTAAACGTATCCAGATCAAAGGTACGAAAAGCGTTGTTTACATCAAGGCAGGCAAGCGTATTATCACCCACTAACTGTAGTGTGTGTACACTATCTTTAAGATCGAATTGCTTGCTGATTTTCATATATACCTTTTACCTATCCACAACATCTTTTATATTTTTTCCCACTGCCGCAAGGACAGGTGTCGTTCCTGAGGATCTGTGCATCGAGCATCTCACCTCGGTCATATTTCAGCCTTCCCTCTTCACGTATAAAAAAGGACCGCTCCTTCATGACCTCGATCTTGCCACCCTCTTTGTAATACGCCATAAATGTCACTTCATCCTCACGTTCATCAAGGATTTTCAATCCAATCCATTCGATCTTGTGAGCCTTGATAAGCTCGATATCCTCAGGATCTTGTAGAGCTTTAGAACAGGTCGTATAAAGGTACTCCCCATTTTTTAGGACATAGGCACTGTAACGTGAACGCATTAACTCAACGGCCTTTAGAGGCAGTTCCCCTTCGTTGACAAATCGGCCGCAACACTTCTCAAAGGGAAGATCGTTTCCACAAATACAGGTTTTCATTCCCAACAGCATAGCAAAAATAATGTTTCAGTATCTTAAATACCGTAGATGAACACTCTTATTTGTTTCTCTTCGATGCTTCAATGATAGCTTCTACAATACCCGGGTCTTCCAACGTCGTGATATCTTGAGTGATGGCCTCACCTTTGGCAACAGAGCGTAATATACGACGCATGATCTTTCCTGATCGCGTTTTTGGAAGCCCCGGGACAAAGACAAAGCGGTCACATTTGGCAAAAGAGCCGATCTCGTTTTTTAGAACCTCGTTGATCTGCTCGGACAGATCAGCCTCTTCACCCTTCACCCCATTATTCAAGATGACAAAGGCGCAAAGTGATTCACCTTTGATATCATCGGGCTGTCCAATGACAGCTGACTCCGCGACAAAAGGTGCATTGCCGATACTTGCTTCGACTTCGGCCGAACCGATGCGGTGTCCTGATACGTTAATGACATCATCCGTCCTACCGGTTATCGTGATATAACCCTCCTCATCGACCATCGCACCGTCACCGGAAAAATAAACCGGTTTACCATCTTTTTTCACATCGCCAAAATAAGACTTCTTAAAACGTTCCGGATCCCCCCAGATACCGCGGATCATTGCTGGCCACGGCTTCGTTATACATAAAAGACCCGTCTCCCCGGGAGGAGTTGGATGACCAGTTTCATCCAGGACTTCTGCCATGATCCCAGGGATAGCAAAGGTAGCACAGCCCGGAATGGTCGGTGTCGCACCCGGCAAAGGTGATATGATGTGGCCACCTGTCTCTGTTTGCCACCAGGTATCCACGATAGCACATCTTCCGCCACCCACCTCATTGTAATACCACATCCATGCCTCGGGATTGATCGGCTCTCCCACGGTTCCCAAGATCCGCAAGCTGCTCAAGTCATATTTTTTGGGCTCGTCATTTCCCACCTTATGCAGCATACGAATAGCTGTGGGCGCCGTGTAGAACTGTGTTATCTTTAGTTCTTCTACCATCTTCCACCAACGGCCAGCATCCGGAAACACAGGCACGCCCTCAAACATCACCGTTGTCGCCCCACTCGCAAGCGGTCCATAGACAATATAGGTATGTCCCGTGATCCATCCAACGTCTGCTGTACACCAGTAGATATCATCCGGCTTCAGATCAAAAACCCACTCCATCGTCATCTGTGCCCAGAGGATATATCCAGCCTGGCTATGCTGTACACCTTTGGGTTTGCCTGTGCTTCCTGAAGTGTACAGAAGAAAAAGAGGGTCTTCACTCTGCATCACCTCCGGTTCACAGACCTCCGACTCCGCTTCAATAAGATCATTATATATCTCGTCACGTCCATCGACTATCTCTATGGGTTCATTGTTTCTTTTTACGACCAATACTTTCTCTATTGTCGTACACCCTTGTGACAAGGCCGTATCAACAATAGGTTTTAGCATATAAGGTTTACCCCTGCGATATGCACCGTCCGCCGTAATCACCATTTTTGCATCAGCATCTTCGATGCGATCACGAATGGCATCAGAGGAAAAACCACCAAACACAACAGAATGAATTGCTCCAATGCGTGCACATGCAAGCATCATATATGCAGCTTCCGGGATCATAGGCATATAGATGACGACCCGATCACCTTTTGTGACCCCATAACGATTTCTTAAAAGGTTAGCTGTCTTGTTCACACGCACCGAGAGTTGTGCATAGGAGATCCTTTGGATATCTCCATGTTCTCCCTCAAAAAGGATCGCCGTCTTATCCTTCTTATCATTTAGATGCCGGTCTATACACTGAACAGAAACGTTCAGTTCACCACCGTCAAACCATTTGTAAAAAGGTGCTTCTGATTCATCCAGGACCTTGCTGTAAGGTTTTATCCAATCTATCTTATCTCTGGCATAGCCATCCCAAAACCCCTCATAATCCTTTATCGCCTGGTTCTGAAGTCCCCAGTATTCATCCATACTTTTGATATTGGCTTGTGCGCTTAATGCTTCACTTGGAAAAAACTTTGTATGCTCCATCTTTCACTCTCCATCCTTAGTTGATTAATTGTATCATAAGCTGTGTTCTTTAAAGAATAAAACCGATAAGCATGGATGAGATTTCGAAAAAAAACAAGAATAAGCCACAGTGATCCATTCTTTATATTCACACAGTTATTATTAAGAAAAATTATATTACTATAAAATATTATTATTTATTTCTGTTATTTACAGTTTTATTTTAATAATAAAATTTCAATGGAGTGCAATGTGAAACAGATCTATGTAGGTAATATCCCGTATAGTAAAACAGAAGAGGACTTGCAAAACTTGTTTGCAAAATTTGGTGAAGTGAATTCAGTAAAATTCGTCAATGACCGAGAGACAGGCAGATTTCGTGGATTCGGATTTGTAGAGATGGCCGAAGGCAGCTGTGCAGATGAAGCGATTTCTGATCTGGAAGGAAAAGAGTTTGATGGAAGAACTTTACGCGTAAACGAAGCACGTCCCCGCCCTGCACGCCCCCCAAGAGACACTTGGTAAAAGACACTTTGAGAGATGGGAAACTTCCCGATCTTTCATTCAATAGTTGACTTCTAGCTTTTCTACATTTGCAACTTTAGTACCATCTTTGATAATCTTGATACGATCACCACTCTGATACATATCCTCACCCTTGACCACTATAACGACTATCTCATTGTTGTCAAGTTCGACCGTCAGTTCTTCCGCATTTGCCTTACCTGCTTCGCTACCGGCATAAGCTCCTGCAAGACCACCGCCTAAAGTGCCCAGACTACTGGCTCTTCCGCCACCTATGAATGAACCCAAGACCATACCGCTAATAGCACCGATAAACGTTCCAAGACCATCATCTTTAACCACGACAGGTCGCTCTGAGATCACGGTGCCTATCTGGACCCGTTTTATCGTATCAAAACTGCTTCCACTGTACTCAGGGCCTTTGCCGGCACAGCCACTTAACATGGGAATGGATATCATAACTGCCGTCATCAGCATCACTATACTTTTTTTCATCTTCTTATACTCCTTTTTCTTCCGGAAAAGTTCCGCCATTGATCATGTTTGAGATGATACCTCTTTCATCCGTAGCATCTGCGATAACGACACCTGCGATATGCAAGGTCACGAATATCCATACCGCATTAAATACGAGTTCATGTATCTCTTTTATATCATGGGCACGCTCTTTAAGCAGACCCAATTCTTCATAAAAATGTATGCTCAAACCACTCAATGCCATAAATCCAAGAATGACATAGATACCGATATAACCGATCTTAACCATCTTTTTATGCAGCGTAGATGATTTGATATCGATAAAGTTCTCTCTTCCGCTTCGTGTAAAGAAGAGCCCAATTCTAAATAGCAGGAGCGCGGCCAAGGCATACCCCAGTATGATGTGCCACTCCCACATCGGTGCGCGCACAGCCTTTGCCAACAATGCTGCTTGTTCTGAACTCACCTCTATATCCATGCTCGAAAGCTTGGTAGCCAGTATCTCACTGTTCGTCCGCCAACTCAAAAAAGTCTTGCGAAGAAGGACCGTAGCCAGAAGGCCAAGGACCACAAGAGCATGGGCCCAATGCCACAGTCTAAAACTAAGACTCCACTTTTTCATATTCGTCCTTTTATTGTTTGTCTTAACGAGTATTTTAACACCTCTTGGTTACTATTGCGTTATAAATCACGCCAATGGACAAATATGGAATTTAAAATCACTGATGAATATATCGAACTTTACAAACTGATCAAAGCAGCTGACCTTGTTGACAGCGGGGCAGAGGCAAAACAGCTCATAGCAGAAGGGTTTGTCAAGCGTAATGGTGAAGAAGAGACACGAAAGCGGGCCAAGATAAACGTTGGCGAAGTCATCACTATCGGCGATGTGAACATCAAAGTCGTCTCATAATCTCCATATCCGTCGACTAAAGGAACATCATGGCACTTACCGTTTATCTTTCAGGAGAGATCCACACTTCTTGGCGTGAACAGATCATGGCTGAGACACAAGAAGCCGGCCTGGATATCACTTACGTATCGGCTGTGACCGATCACGAGGCCAGTGATGCAGCAGGTGATCATCTGGGTAGTGAAGAAAAACAGTTTTGGCGCGATCACAAGTCGGCAAAAGTAAATGCGATCCGTACCAAGACGATGCTTAAACAGAGTGATATTGCGATCATACGCTTTGGACAGGAGTATAAGCAGTGGAATGCCGCCTTTGATGCTGGACAATGCTCGGCCTTGGATATTCCCTATATCACGTTGCATGATGAGAACATCATCCACCCATTAAAAGAGGTGGACGCGCAAGCCATGGCCTGGGCTACGACGACTAAACAGGTCGCTGATATCTTGAGATATGTGATAGAGGCCTGAGGATTATCACCCTTTTAGAGCAGGAGTGAACCAAGCAGACCGATTGCTCCGCCAAACACGCCACCCCATACAACAAGCCAGCCCAGGTGTTCGGCAATAATACACTGCACCATCTCTTTGACCATCTGCGCATCTAACTCTTCCATTCTGGCATTGATCGCAGACTCGATCTTTACATTCAAGTCCAGACTTAGACTTGAAGCAGAAAGTGTCTCGTTAAGATTATTTTGAAACCCTTCACTCTTGGCGATCTCTTTGACTGCCATTTTCATCTTTGTCTCAAAAGGTGCCCGTAGCCCCTCGATCGCTTTCTCTCCTCCAAACATACCGAGCATTCCGCCAAAAGGCGATTCCATAACCGTCTTTGCCAAGGCATCATAGGCCGGAGAGAAGTCGGTCTTTTCGATGACCGGTTCCAAGTCCAGTTTTTGCTCTTCCTGCTCCAAAAAGCGCTGCATGTTCTCCGGCGTAAAGAACTCTCGCATCATCAGCTCTTTGATACTCTTCTTAAACGACTCAAAGTTTTCACCGATCACACCTGAGCCGTACAAAAAAGGCACCTTTTCAAAAAGCATATGCACAGCTATGGCATTTGTCAACGCACCAGAAAGTGCAAACAGCCCTGCATACAAAAGGTATGTGTGGAAGGGATCAGGTAGTACAAACCCGACAGCAGCAAGAAGAAGTGCCAGTAAATTTGTTAAAAAGCTTTTGTTTATAGTCATCAATTTTCCTTTAAGAGCGAAATTATACAGAAAGTGTTATAAGTTCATCAAGAAAACTATATGCAAAGTAAGAAACAATGAAAACTTTAAAAATGATGTTTGAAGACAATAATACCAAGCTACTTACAGAGGCAGTTGAGCTGGCCCTAAAAAACAAGAATGAATCTCCATTTTTTGCAGAAAAAGCCATTCCCCTGATAGAAGCGATCTACTCTGTTATCATTCCCTTGAAAGAACAGGACCTTCTCTTCACCCCAGAGGGGAAAAGAACTGACAGTTTTGGTTTTGAGGATTTTCTCAACTGGACCGACCTCGTATCCTTGAAACTGCTCTATTTTACACTTAAAGAGAGTAATGAGAAGGGAACATTGTGCCGTACTGAATACAAGGATGCCGACTACAAAAACATCGATCTTGAAACACTCAAAGAGTACGTCAAGCGTTATAATATTCATGAAGAGTATGAAGAAGAGGATTTCCCGATTGCCCACTATAATATGCACATCGGTATTGCCAGTGTGATCAAAGAAGTCGTCTAAGAGCCGGTCCGATCTTAATCGGGTCTGTTTTTCGTACTACAATCCACTCCAATGCATCACAAGAACTCTCTATAGTCCTTAGCACATATCTTCTCGATCTCATCAACTGTCTTGGCAATGTCACGCGAAAGATTTTCATATCCCTGGCCTGTCACTAAAATATTGTCTTCGGTTCGAATCCCAATACCTCTAAACGCCTCTGGAATCTCAAGGTCATCCTTAGGAAGGTAGATAGCCGGCTCAATCGTCAGAACGACACCTTCCTCAAAAAGCACCTCCCTACCCTGTTCATCCTTATACGGACAGGTATCATGGACATCAAGACCCATCCAGTGACCGATGCCATGCGGGTAGTATTTCTTGTATGTTTTGTCTTGCATTATTACATCTAAAGGAGCTTTGAGTATACCAAGATCAAGCATTGCCTGCGCTAAGAGAAGTTCACTTTTTTCCTGCAACTGCTGCTTTGAGATCCCGGGTTTGATCGATGAAATGATCTTCTCTTGCACATCCAGTATACCTTCGTAAAGTGCCTGCTGTGCTTCGGAAAACTTTCCGCTGACAGGTGTCGTACGCGTGATATCAGAAGCATAATAATCCCACTCGCATCCGGCATCAATAAGCATCATATCCCCATCGTTCAGGATTTGCCTATTGTCTACATAATGCAAGGTGTTGGCATTATTCCCTCCAGCAACGATCGTCCCGTAAGCATCATGTTCTGAGCCATTCTTCTTGAAGACGTACTCAATAATCGCCTGTATCTCATACTCTTTCATCCCGGGTTTGACCATGGCCATAGCTGCATGATGTGCCTGTGCCGTGATCGACAATGCCTTTTTGATCTGCTTGAGCTCATGGGGGTCCTTGTAAAGACGCATTGTCTCCACGAGGGTGTTGAGATGCATATAGTTTCGCGGTGAGACATCTACACTGCGGATATGAGAAAGCTCTTCCGAGACCTTTTTAATGGTATGAATATACTCACTCTCACTGAAGGTATCCAGGTACAGATGCTCATTTCCCTCAAGTAGCTTTGGAAGTTCTGCCTCGAGCCTCTTGATATCATATGCTTCATCGATACCCAGTGCATCACAAGCCGGTTCAACACCCAAACGTGCACCTACCCACATCTCCATCTCGGGATCTCTCTCACGCAGAAAGATGACTGTCTTGTTCTGTTTGTCTTTTTTACATAAGAGCAAAAGGGCGTCGGGTTCATTGAAACCCGTCAAATAGTAAAAATTGCTCTCTTGCCTAAAAGGAAATTCGGTGTCATTGCTTCGTACCTGCATCGAAGCCGAAGGGACGATGGCTATTCCATTTCCCATCTGCGACAGAAGTCTTTGGCGTCGATCGTTATAGATGTTGTTTTTCATAAGCTTATTGTACAGAAATATATTTTAGATGTGATAAACTGATACCATTAATGTGTGATACCTTCGTGACATAAAAGAGCTACAATCTGTATGCTTGAACTAGCTCTTAAAAAGGAAAGTGGGATGAGTAAAGAGAAAATTTTAATCGTTGAGGATGATGAAGTCACAGCAATGCATCTTAAGATGGCACTTCAAAAACTCGATTATGATGTTGTCTCTATCGCCGAAAACACTATCCAAGCACGCAATAAAATCAAGATCTATGAACCTGATGCTATTTTGCTTGACATCTCACTGCAAGAAGAGACTGACGGTATCAACCTTGCCTCCTACATCAAGAACAAACATACCATTCCCTTTATCTACCTGACGTCTCATTCGGAAAAAGAGATCCTTGATGAGGCAAAAGTGACCGAGCCGCATGGTTATATTGTGAAACCTTTTGACCCGAACAGCCTTCATTCAACGATTCAGATGGCCCTGTATAAGTTTGAAGAGGAGTGTAAACTCAAAAAGGACATCACCTCCTTGCAACTTGACAAAGAAGAGCTTGAAAAACTGCTTTACAATAAAAAGATCTCAGACAAACCTCTTGTACCCTTTGCCGGCGACTACCATCTTGATATCAGTACCTGTGAGACTTTTTATAAGAGCGCAAAGATCAAACTCACTAAAAAAGAGAACGCATTCATACGTTTATTGGTAGCTCAACTCGGACTTGTGGTCAGTTTTGAACAGGCGATGAATTATGTGTGGGAAGATGACGGGGCAACGGAGAACAGTGTACGGACATTGGTCTGGCGATTGCGTAACAAACTCCCAACAGACATTATCAAAAATGCTTCAGGTATGGGCTACTATATCGACTCTGAGGGCTGAGCTTATTCCATCATCTCGCAGATGATGCCTTCCATCGCTTCAAGCGCTTTTTTGTAGTCGAAGTCCTCGTCTTTTTTTCGTGCAGCCGACTCAATAGACGAGCTTAACTCTTCCAATTTTGAGAATCTGAAATTAGCCGCTGAGCCTTTAATAGAGTGTGATTCCAACGATATTTTTGGATAATCTTTGTTATTGATCGCATCCGACAACACAGGTAGTGATTTTTTCATTTTTTGTATAAAGATCTGCAAAAGAAGCCGTACCTCATCGGCTTCAAGCATCAGTTCATCTTTAAGTGCTTTGATATCGACACTGGATGCCTTAAAGTCTTCATACCCCACTTCCTTCTCAACAGCACTTGTCTCGTCCAAGTATGTCTCAAGCACCGTCTCAAACTGACGGATCACGATCGGTTTGCCTAAAAAGGCATCGCAGCCAAACGAGAGGGCCCTCTCTTTGGCACCCTCGATGACATTGGCACTGAGTCCAATAATAGGTGTATGAGTCTGATGCTGAAGCCTTTCATACTCTAGGATATCACGCGTTGCTTCCAAACCGTCTTTACGCGGCATCTGCTCATCCATAAAGACCATGTCAAATGAAGCCAGCTTAAAGGTCTGGACTGCCTCTTCTCCGTCGGATGCGATATAGTAGCTCAGACCATACCTCTCCAAGATGATCTTGATAAGTTCCTGATTCGCGATATTGTCTTCTGCGACCAAGACATGGCCATGGAAACGACGCTGTTTCTTTTTCTGCACAAACTTCTCATCATCTTTATGCGTTAGCTCCAATGCTTCTAAAAAAGTATGATATAGCTTCTCACAATAGATCGGATAGAGCAAAGGGGTGATATGTGGAGTGTTCTCGTATTTCTTATCAGGCACATTAAGCAAGGCTATACTGGCGACATCAAGCTTTTTTAACTCTTTTATCTTGTCCGCCTGCATCTGTTCGTCGATAAACAGAAGAACATCATAATCATCTTCGTGAAAATCTCTTATGCAAAAGGTGTTCAGATCAAAACTGTCAAAATAGCGGCGCAAGTATTTAAAACGCTCTTCCTGCTTGATATCCTCACAAAAAAGAGCAATACGAAGTTTTTGAAAAGGTATAGGGTCAAAAGGAAACTCCGCCATAGTCTCAGGTACATCAACAGGAATCTCAAAAGTGAAGCAGCTTCCGGTCTTGGCTTCATTCGCATAACGGATGCTCCCTCCCATATGCTCTGCCAACTGCTTCGAGATGGACAGACCCAGCCCCGTGCCTCCCCTCGTGTCTCTGGCTTGAGCAAAGGCATCAAAGATCTTCTCTTGTTCAGATGTTTTTATTCCTTTTCCACTGTCGCGGACAAAAATGCTCAAGGTCTTCTCTTTATACTCTACGACTGCTTCTATTTCACCATTCTCAGGCGTAAACTTGATCGCATTGGACAAAAGGTTCGAGAACACCTGTTTGATGCGCAAAGGGTCGCCTATAAGTTCATAAGGGATCTTTGGATCAATAAAAGAACGTACTAAAATGTTCTTGGCATAGGCACTTTGTGAGAAGAGTTCCAAGGCATGTGAAAACTCATCATGCGGATTGAATAGTTTTTGCTCGACACTGAAGACACCACTGCGAAGTTTAGAAAAGTCCAAGATGTCATTGATTATGCCCAAAAGGTTCTCACCGCTGTTATTGATAATGCTCAGATAATGACTGTGTCTGGGATCATGCTCTTCCTCCAGTAGAATCGAGACAAACCCCAAGATAGCATTTAACGGTGTCCTTATCTCGTGACTCATAGATGAGAGAAACGACTCTTTTGCCTGACCTGCCTCAAGTGCTTCCTGACGAGCATTAACAAGCTTTGTCACCTCATATCCGATGGCAATAAACTCATTCACACCTTTGACCGGGTCAATGATCGGTACGACTGTGATATCCAAATAATAGGCAGAACCATCTTTCTTGCGATTTTTTATCGTATTTTGAAAGATCTGTTTTTTATTCAGGGTATCCCACATCTGCGTAAAAAAACTGGTTGGGACATCGCTGTGGCGGACGATACTATGGGGCTTTCCAAGCAGCTCCTCACTGCTGTAACCGCTAAGTTGACAGAAGTTCTCATTGGCATAGATGATGGTCCCGTTGACATCCGTCTTGGAGACGATAGCACTCTCATCCAAAGCTTTTTTGTACTCATTTAAAAGCTCGACATTCTTTGCTATCTCTTGTTCTTTTTCATAGATGGTATCCGTATAAAGTTTTAGTACACCGGAAAAGTTCTCATCAAACACATAGGATATCTCGTCAAAGAGAAGTTTTGAGTTGACCTGGGCATCATAGGAGAAGTCAATAATAGATTTACGAAAGTGGCTGCAGATGGTAAAAAGCTCGTTGGCAGAGATCTCTCTGTCTTTTAAATAGGCCAAGAACCGGCTCATGACGGGACAGTCGCCTAATTCCTTTTGGCCCTTGATCACGGCCATAAAATAGTCAAATACTCCCGAACCGTAGTAATCTTTAAAAATTGAAGTGTCTATCTTGTGAAATATCAAAATGTCTTTTGGCTCAGCGTAAGATATCCATTGATTTAAAATAAGGTCTTTATTCTCCTCAAATTGATCAATGATTCTTTTGATACTATCAAGATTGTTCTTGCCCATCTGTTTTTTGTACCTGTATATTATAAAGTCACTTACTATAACAGATTATTTTTAGAGACAGCCTTAAGAAGCTTCTTCTTATGCATATAATGATAAAAGCGTTTGAATGAGTTGAGATAATAGCCTTTGGGCCAAGCATCAAGGCCTTACCTTGTGCAATCAACAATAATGTGTTATTAGAGTGAGAAGTTTAACTGGAAGAGTGTTTTGAAGTTTTCTGTCGAGATCTTAAGTAGTTTGCCCTGTTCTAATTCGACGATGGCATCATTACCGCAGATATCAAGCAGCATCGCTTTTGAACCGTCTGTTTTTTGAACATATCGCTGGTTTAATATCAGTTTTACACCTGTTTCAAACATAGTTTTCCTTTTATGATTATTTACACTGCTTACACAATGTCCTAAAAGTATAACCCTGCCTGATTACAAAGGGATTACTTCACGTAATCCACTACCTTTGCCATCTCGGTGACTTCTTTGATAAAATCAACGACTTCCAGATGTGCGGGATGTGTCGCATAAGTAGAAAGCCCCTCTTTGTCTTCAAAAGTCGATGTCAAAACAAGGTCAAATGAGCGCTCGCTTTGCATAAAGTCCAAGCCGACTTCCATGCTCAAAAGCGGTGGGATCTTATCAACGAGTGCTTCCAGCATCTGTTTTGTTTTTTGCAGATTTTCCTGTTTGTTCTCATCTTTAAAAGCAAACATAACGATATGTACGATCATGGCTATCCTTATTTTTTTCGCATCATAGCATTTTCCATCTTTACCACTATAAAATAAATGTGATAACTTTTAGAGAAAACTTTAGTTATAATATATACTGATTATAAATATAACTGAAACCGAGACATATGAAATTTTTTATTCTACTGCTTATCAGCTCTGCTTGTATCTTTGCTCAGGGTCCAAATCTTGAACAAGCCCTGGAACTTGTCAAAAGACAAAACCTTCAGATCAAGGTTGCCGAGTATGATATTCAAAGCGCCTCATTATCCCTTGATATGGCCGATGCTCAGGATTATGGTCAACTTGACTTTGTCCAAAAGCTCTCCCGCTCAAATGATGCAGGGAATGTGTTCGGTTTTAAACTTGCTTCCCGAGAGGCATCCTTTGGCGACTTTGGTTTTTCCGACTTCAGTCTCACCAATCCTGCCATCTTGAACGTCCAGCCACATGACTTGAACTATCCTGATGCAAAAAACTTTTTTCAGACCAAGATCCGCTATGAACTTCCACTTTACACCGGAAACAAGATCACGGCCTATCAGAACATGGCCAAGGAGATGAGGGATATCTCCATCTTGGAAAAAGAAGAACAGCTGAATATCAAGATATATGAGACGCGAAAAAGTTATTTTGATATGGCACTCCTTGAGAGTTCACTGAAAAACCTACGCATCATCTTGACAAATATTCAAAGACTAGAAGCGATGACAAAAGAGATGATCACCGAAGGCTATGCAAAAAAGATAGACCTTTTGGAGATCCAGTCAAAAAAAGCCAACGTACAACGTATCATCGCGGAACTGGTGTCGAACCAAGAACTTCTTTATCACTATCTCTCCTTTTTGTTAAACCAAGACATCTCAGCGATTTCGATACCACAATATGACCCTGTTGCACCGCAGATCTCGGCTGAGGCTATTCTTCAGAACAATATTGACATTAAAAAAGCCCTGGCAGCCTTGAAAATACAGGACAACATGCTTCTTGCGGAAAAGTCACGTCACCTTCCTATGATAGGTGCAATGGCAGAGATACAGACGGCCGATGACACCTTTTTAGGTGATGCGAACGACCATAAATCATATACACTCGGTGTACAATTGACATGGAATATATTCAGCGGCGGAAGTGACAATGCCGCCATCGAAAAAGCACAGATACAACGACTAAAGGCGCAAACACAGAGCGAACTTGCCAAACAGGGCATTGCACTTCAAGTCAAAGAGATTCAGACCAAGATAAAGACGGCAGAGAGTAAGATAAAAAATCTCAAAGTCGAGCTTCAGCTCGAACGTGAGATCTATGAGAACTATGAGGGCCGCTATAAAGAGCAGCTCTCATCAATGAGCGATGTGATCATCAAACAGAGCAGCTGGCTTGAAAAAGTGCTGCAACTTTTACAAGCAGAGAACGAACGTAATAAACAGATCTTTGCGCTTGAACGCCTAGCATTGATACAAGGAGGCAAATAATGACCAAGCATATTATTATGATAATGACTTTTACTACTCTGCTCTTGGCAGAAAACCTTATCCTTTCAGGGACACTTATCTCGGACAATGAGAAAATGATCACGAGCCGTTTCATGGGTTTTGTCACACAGGTTGATGTATCCGAAGGAGAACAGGTAAAAAAAGGACAGGCACTTTACAGTATCGACTCAAGAGAGATCGATTCAGCTGCGCGCCAAGCTGAGTTATCCTTGCAGATGTACCAGAACCAATACACTAATGTTAAACTTAACCTGGAACGTCACAAGCGTCTATTAAAAAAAGACATGGTCTCAAGATATGAGGTTGAGAACATCGAACTCGCCGCTAAAAACCTTGAAGATATGATTGCTATCGCCACGGCACGCCTCAATGAAATAAAAGACCAGTACAAATATCTTCATATCACAGCACCCAACGATGGTGTGATCGTTGCCAAAAATATCAAAGTCGGTGAGATGGCAATGCCGGGTATGCCTGCAATTATATTATCTGACCTTAACCGATTGAAAGTTGCCATTGAGATAGCAGAGAGTGAGCTTAAACGAATTTCTTATGACAAGAAAGTAAAGGTGACCATACCATCGATGCAACTCGAACTTGAGGGAAAGGTCAATGCGATCATTCCCTCATCAAACACCATGACACATTCCTTCAAGGTAAAGATATCGCTAGACACAAAAAAACATCATCTCTATCCTGGTATGTATGCAACCGTCGAAGTGGAATGACCTATGAGCACTTATGAACCAAAAGACATCGCTGGAAAACTCTCCAAACTCTTTATACGCAGTCCTTTGACTCCTCTTCTTGGTGGTTTTTTACTGATATTGGGCTACCTCGCTTTAGAAATGATGCCGCGCGAAGAAAATCCGCAAATGGTAGTCAGTGGTTCGACCGTGATCATTGCACTGCCTGGAGCTACGGCCAAAGAAGTAGAAAAGATCATTGTCAAACCGGCCGAGAGAAAGCTTAAAGAGATCAAGG